>JAYTNQ010000185.1:0-4184 GCA_043748255.1 Bacteroidota bacterium | reverse complement strand
CTTAGGTTGGTACTTTCGATAGTGCCAAAGGAAAGAAAATTTTTGGTTTGGCTTTCTAAAAAAGTATAGCAAAAAGTGTGCTTTTGCATTGCCCGATTCCAATACAAACTGTTTTTGAAAACACGGTTTAAACCCAATAAATTCTCAGCCTTTTTGAAAGGATTTAGATCAAAACCATCTTGATTTCTTACAGTTTTTTGATCTATCATAAAAAAGGTTTGGTTATATAATCTAGAAAATATTTTCAAAAAACCAACAGAATTTTGCCATCTAATAGGGTTTATAGTTAGCGTTTCGGCAAATTTATTTTGATTTGTTTTTACAAAAACCTGATTTGGCAAAAACACCCGGACATATCTTGCCAAATCTACAAAAGCAGCCACCTCAAATTCTTGCAATTCCTGGATTCCGTTGCTGTTATAATCTTTCCAATCATATACGCCTAGTCCGGGCTGCACCTCCAAATAGGTAAATTCTTGCTGCGCCAAAGTGCCAGAATTGGTTTCAAAAAGAGTATTGTTTTGAACCAGACCTTCCAAAAATTGCCCTACATATTGCAATTTGGAATTTAAAGAATTTTGGGGTTTTATAGCTGCATTTTCAAAATTCAAGTTGCGATAATTCAATTGTAAAAACAAATCGTTTTTGAGATTTTGAATGATTTTTGACTTAAAAAAATAGGTGTTTGATTGGTTTACACGTTTCAAAAATCCATTTTGCAAACTATCATTGAGCCGTTTTGAAAACCCAATTTCAAAAAAAACTTTGGTAGAATCACCACGAACAAACTTGCTTTCAAAAGCTATATATTTTTGACTTAAAGGTGTTAATTGCTTGGTTTGATTGTTTTTTTCGAGATTGTTTTCTGTACTGAATTTAGTTAAAATCATGTTTTTAGAAACCTGAAACCCTATTTGAAAATGTTGTTTATAAAAATTTGAAGCATTCAAATCCGTTTGATTTTCCATCAAATGACTGCTGCTCTGAAATTTCCATTTTTTGAACTTAAAAAAACCTGTCAAACCGTGGCGCTTGCCCAAAAAATTATTAGAAAACGATAATTGTTCAAAAACATACTCTAATTGTCCTTTTTGTGGCAACAAAAAACGCAAGCCAGATTGCCACAAGTTTTGCTGTCCAATTATCATGGGCAAATTCCAATCACGGGCAAATTCTACATTGAAAAGGCGTTCTATTGATTTGAAATTTTGACCTAATAACTGTATATTTCCAAAAGCATCAATTTGCCAAGTTTTAGACAAAAGTCTTTGCTTGAAATTTAATAAACCCCCAAAACCTTGATTGTCAGCATCATCTAAAGTCGAAAATAAATTTTTATCGCTATTGCTAATTCCTATTTCAAAATTGATATTGCTTTTTTCAGTAGGATTAAAACTTGCCAATACGGTAGCAATTGCAATTTTTGACGGAGCAATTAATTGAATGATTGGCTCAAAATCTCCTTGCAAAACAGTACCGCTTGGCGATGTGTATTGGTATATTTTACCTATGGCATCATTCGATTTTAAAACATAATTACCCTTATTTTTTCCAACAAAGCTAAAGTGTACTTTAAATAAAGGCTCCGAAGAATCGTTTGAATATTCAAAAATGTTTGTACCGTTTTGTAAAGTTTTTTTGTACAAAATTTTGTTGGCAGAATAGCTTTCACTGATCGCTGATGTTGCATTCATAAGCGATTGATTGTCTCCGGCATTACTCAAAATTTCAGTCTGTTCGGCATTCAAATCCTGCTGCAGCGTTTGGTTTTTCATATCGCTTTCTGCATACAAATTGCCAGAAACAGCCCATTTTTCTGACGTATGACTAGAGGAAAAATAACTTATAAATCTAGTAAAATTTCTTTCTGTATATTGGTATTCGATCACGATTCTCATTTCTGAAGTAATCAAAAACTGTGAGGTAAATCTAATTTCGCCGGCATTATAATCTATGGTATAATCTGCATTTTCGCCTTGCTTGAGCAAAATTCCGTTTACAAAAACATTTTCTGAGCCAGCGATTACCAGAATATATAATTCACCGTTTGGGCCGGTGAGTTTATACGGGCCTTGGTTACCTTCTTGTCCTACAAAATTGCTCTTTGCATATTGCCCTTTTACTACGGCAGCTGCTGCAATAATTGTAGTTTCGTTTTTCGGTAAACCAAAATTGAATTGGGTGGACAAGCCTTGCACTTTTTTATTAAAATTCAAGAAACGTGAAGTTCGGTTTTCTAAAAATAAATCGCCAGCTCTAACTGCCCATTTGTCACTGAAAATTTCCATGAAAACTTGGTCAAACTGATCCAATTTTTGAGAATATCCACCGTTTCTCAAAGGCAAATTACTGTCTTGTATAGCCGCTCGAAGGTTGATATTCGGAGCGATTTTGCCTTCAATTTGCAAATCGAGATTCGAGTTTACAACCGCATTTTGATTGTTGCCTACCGTTAATCCACGGGTGATGCTTCCGGTGGTCAAAAGCCCGTCAAATATTGGTTTTTTTTCGGGGGTATCTAAATTCAAAAACGGAGCCAAATTATTTTGATTTGATTGGCTGCTAATAACTTTTGTGAGGTCATAGTTTTGATATTCTTGCGTCAAAAATACAGGTAGTCTTAAATATTTTATTGTCAAACTATCTTTGTTTAATTGTATTTTTTTATTTAATAGCAAAAAAGATTTTTGAAAATTTATACTATAAAAAGCCGTGTCAATCGAATTATTTTTGTTGTCGAGTAGTTCAAAAAATTGAGGATTTATACTCACTTTTTCGATAAAAATGGTATCTAAAGTAGGTTTTATTTTTAGGGTTTTATAGTCCGTCAAGATTTGTTGCCCAAAAAGCGGGGTCAAACCTAGCAGGAAACCATAAACAACAATTTTTTTTAACATATCTTATCAAACGCAAAACGTTCAAAAGTAGTATCTTTTTTAGTAAAAACGCTGAATAATAAATTTTGGTTTTGCTTTTGTGTTAAAAAAAAACATATATTTGGAATCAAATTTGTTTTATCCAACGAGTTTGTGAAAAGCAATTTCAAATACGGGTTCACAAACCAACTTTGGAACCAATTAAATAATATCGAAATAAAAAACTTATGAAGACTTATTTATTTACATTTCTTTTTTGTGCTTTTTTGCAACTTGGATACGCACAAGCGCAAGACTCTATTGTATCCAAAAAAACCGAAGCGGTAGAAGATATAGTTTATAACACTTCAGGAATAGAATTTATACCCGAATTTCCTGGCGGAATTAATGCCTTTTATGCCTTTGTTGGAAAAACATTTAGAACCCCAAATGTTGCCAATCTAAAAGGGAAAATTTATATACAATTCATTGTCAATACCGATGGTAGATTGGTAGATTTCAAAATTTTAAAAGATTTAGGTTATGGGACAGGTGACGAGGCGATTAGGGTTTTGCGAAAATCTCCGTTATGGAAACCCGGCGAGCAAAACGGCAAAAAAGTACGTTGTACTTATTCATTACCAATCAGTATTCAAACCTAAAAACATGAAATCACTTTTTTTTCTCAATCCCGACATTACTTTTTTGAATCACGGCTCTTTTGGAGCTTGTCCGAAACCAATTTTTGAAAATTATCAATATTGGCAGCAACAATTAGAGACAAATCCTGTGCAGTTTATGACACATACCGTTCATGAGCAACGTAAGATTTCAAAAATTTCACTTTCAAAATATATAGGATGTAGTGAAAACGATTTCTTTTTTACGCCAAATCCTACTTTTGCAATCAATACCGTGATGCGAAGTTTGCAGCTTCAACCGGGAGACGAAATCTTGTCAACCAATCACGAGTATGGCGCAATGAATCGTACTTGGCATTATTTTAGCAAAAAAACGGGCGTAAAATTTGTACCACAAACCATTACGCTACCCATTATTTCAAAGGCCAAAATATTAGAGGAATTTTGGAGTGGCTATACTGCTAATACCAAAGTGATTTTTATTAATCACATTTCGAGTGCAACGGCTTTGATTTTTCCTGTAAAAGAAATTTGTGAAAAAGCTCGCAATTTGGGGCTTATTATTATTATAGATGGAGCCCATGTTCCGGGTCATATAAATTTGAATATCAGCGAATTGGATCCAGATTTTTATACCGGTACTTTGCACAAATGGATGTTGGCACCAAAAGGCTGCTCGTTTTTGTAT
>JAYTNQ010000184.1:0-10984 GCA_043748255.1 Bacteroidota bacterium | reverse complement strand
ACTTCGCCCAAACGATAGGCATCAAAGAATAATTTTTCGATCAAATCTATAGATTCTTGCGAGTTGTAGTAGGTTTGAAAGCCTAAATTGCAGTAGTTAAACAAGTTATTTGGCTCGTCAACTATTATTTTTGACAAATAATGACTGTCTTGATCATTACCGATATCAAACTTGTTATCAATTACAACCAAATTTACCATTTGTTCGAGTTTGTCATAGGACCTATAAAGCGGATAGGTTAGGTTTTTTTGACCTCCAATCACGATGGGAATAATACGCTGTTTGAGCAAGCTCGAGATTACAGTTTGAACTGCAAAGAAAGTATCTTTTTCTGTATCCCCAGGCAAAATATCTCCTAAATCTGCTATCGAAACATCCCAATTTCCTGGATATAACCCATAAAACTCCATTCTAATTGCGGATAAATCTACAATTTGTACATCCTGATCTGCTATTCTGCTTTCTAAAACACCAATAATTGCAATTTTTATTTTTTTTAAATCTGGTACTTCATCCTTGGTATGCAATGCAATTTTGCTCCCCAAATGTTGGGAACTTAGTTGACCCACAAACGCGGCAATTTCTGAAGATAGGGGATTTAAAAAATCGAATTCCATTTTTTATTTATTTGTTAGTCATAAACTTATACATTATTTCTTTTTTGCAATCGCTTTTTTCTTAATTTCCTTTTTAACTGGTGCTTTCTTGGCAGTTGCCTTTTTGACAGGAGACTTTTTGGCAATCATTTCTTGAACTTCTGCCAAAGTCAATTTTGCAGCATCTATATCTTTGCTAAGCTCAATTTTTATTTTCCCTTTGGTAATTACAGAGCGTCCCCATCGGGCTTTTTCGACCAAAATTCCTTCGCTTTCCCAATTATGAAGCACTTTGTCAATGTTTTTTTGTAATTTTTCTTCAATCAAATCTTGAATGTCTTGTTGTGACAAATGATCAAAATTATATTTTTTTGAAACATTTATAAAAACACCATTCCATTTGATAAATGGTCCAAATCTACCAACTCCTTTTTGTACTCCTTCTCCTTTATATACAGCAATTGGCGCATCAGCAATTGCTTTTTCATCAATCAATTCTTGCGCTTTCTCCATAGTAACATCAAGTGGGTCTAATCCTTTTGGTAACGAAATAAATAGACTTCCGTGACGCACATAAGGGCCATATCTTCCGTTACTCACTTCGACTTCTTGGTCTTGATAGTCGCCTAAAACTTTGGGTAGCAAAAACAAATTCAAAACCTCATCCAATGTAATTGTACCAATATTTTGTTCTGCCAATAAGCTTGCAAAAATTTTATCCTCGTCTTCAGGTGCTCCAATTTGAGCCATTGGTCCAAATTTTCCTAAGCGTACCGATATTTGACGTCCTGTCTCTGGGTGTTTGCCTAAAATGCGTTCGCCACTTTCACGATCTGCTGTGGCATCAACCTGAATTACCGTTGGATGAAATTGGTCATAAAACTCTTGCATCATTTTTGTCCAATCGACATTGCCTTCGGCTATTTCGTCAAAATCTTGTTCTACTTTTGCAGTGAAATTATAATCCAAAATATTACTGAAATTTTTTACCAAAAAATCTGTCACAATCGTACCAATATCCGTAGGAACGAGTTTTCCTTTGTCTGAACCCGTGTTTTCTTTGAGTAATTTTTCTTCAATCTTGCTTTTTTGAAGCATTAATTGCGTATAATTTCTAACTTGCCCATCAAGATTGCCTTTCTCCACATAGTTTCTATTGATAATCGTAGAAATCGTTGGCGCATAGGTTGATGGACGACCAATTCCCAATTCTTCCAACTTTTTTACCAATGCTGCTTCGGTATATCTAGCCGAAGGTCGAGAATATCGCTCTGTAGCACTGATATAATTATTTTGCAATTTTTCGTTGGTTTTCATCGATGGCAACATCCCTTCTTGCTCCTCATCATCCTCATCGTTGCCTTCAAGATATACTTTTAGAAAACCTTCAAATTTGATTACTTCGCCCGATGCCGTAAAAATTTCACTGTGATTGTTGGCTTCTATTTTTAAATTTGTGCGCTCCAATTCTGCATCGCTCATCTGTGAAGCTAGTGTTCTTTTCCAAATCAAATCATACAATCTTGCTTGATCCCGATCGATATTAACGGTGTGCCGAGACATATCTGTTGGTCTAATCGCCTCGTGTGCCTCCTGTGCTCCTTTACTTTTGTTGACAAAAGTGCGTGGTTTGGAATATTGTGCACCATAAGATTTGATAATTTCGGCCTTTGCTGCCTCCATCGCATCTTTTGAAAGATTCACGCTATCGGTTCGCATATAGGTGATCAAACCAGCTTCATACAATCGCTGTGCCAATTGCATCGTGATGCCCACCGGAAGATACAACTTTCTGGCTGCTTCTTGCTGCAATGTAGAGGTTGTAAAAGGGCTTGTAGGTGATTTTTTGGTAGGTTTGGTTTCCAGATCAGCTACCTTATATATAGACCCAATATTTTGATTTAAAAAAGCAGTTGCTTCTGCTTTGGTATTATAATTTTTTGGCAATTTGGCTTTAAAAGATTTTCCAGCCTCGGTAGTAAATTCGGCCACGACCGAAAAGGTTGCTACCGCTTTGAAACCCAAAATCTCGCGCTCACGCTCTACAATCAATCGAACCGCAACAGATTGAACACGACCTGCAGACAACCCACCTTTAATTTTTCGCCACAATACCGGCGACAATTCATATCCTACCAATCTATCTAATACCCGACGCGCTTGCTGAGCATTGACCAAATTATAGTCTATTTCTCGCGGATTATCAATCGCTTTTAGAATGGCAGATTTTGTAATTTCGTGAAAAACAATTCGCTTTGTTTTGCCTTTTACCAACTGTAATTCTTCGGCAAGATGCCACGATATTGCCTCTCCCTCGCGATCCTCATCACTCGCAAGCCAAACCATATCTGCTTTTTTGGCTAGCGTTTTCAGTTTTGAAACTAATGCTTTTTTGTCTGACGAAATTTCATATCTTGGTTTAAAACCGTTGGCAACATCAACCCCAATTTCTTTCGAGGGCAAATCGGCAATGTGACCATAGCTTGATTCTACTTGATAATCTGATCCCAGAAATTTTTCGATCGTTTTTGCTTTTGCAGGTGATTCAACTATAACTAAATTTTTTGCCATTGTTTATTTTATTTCTGTGGCAAAAGTAGTAGATTTTTTTAATTAGAGCAGAATTGTTTTTTATTTTTGGAAAAATAATAAAATCAAACCATTTTATTTCTATTACATTGGTAACATTTAGAATTGTTAGAAAATATCAAGCAACTCTATTTTTTTTCGCTTACGCAAAAGAAACGCCGTCCAGAAGCATGATTCTTTTTATTCTGTTTTTTGAAGTTTAAACTCAGAAACCAAAAAACCAAGGAAGCCATTTTTCAAATCAATTTTTTTTGTACTTTTGCACTCCAAATAATGATTGTATAAAATGTTAGACAGACTCCAAATAGTAAAACAACGTTTCGACGAAATTTCGGATTTAATAATTCAACCCGATGTGATAGCCGATCAAAAACGCTATGTACTTTTAAATCAAGAATATAAAGGATTGAAAGCCCTTGCCGAAAAACGTGACGAGTATGTAACGATTATGGGCAATATTGACGAAGCCAACGAGATTATCGCCGATGGAAGTGATGCCGAAATGACCGAAATGGCCAAAATGCAACTCGACGAAGCCAAAAATCGCTTGCCCGAACTAGAAGATGAAATCAAATTTATGCTCATTCCTAAAGATGCCGAAGATGCCAAAAACGTCATGGTCGAAATTCGAGCTGGCACCGGAGGAGACGAAGCCAGTATTTTTGCAGGAGATTTGTTTAGAATGTACACCAAATATTGCGAAGGACAAGGCTGGCGCACCTCGGTGGTAGATATGAATGAAGGCACTTCGGGCGGATTCAAAGAAGTTATTTTTGAAGTGACGGGAGACGAAGTATATGGAACACTCAAGTTTGAAGCCGGGGTTCATCGTGTGCAGCGTGTGCCACAAACCGAAACACAAGGCAGGGTGCACACATCAGCAGCAACAGTTATGGTGCTGCCCGAGGCAGAAGAATTTGATGTTCAAATTGATATGAATGACGTTCGAGTAGATTTTTTCTGCTCCTCTGGCCCTGGCGGACAATCTGTAAACACAACCAAATCAGCTGTTAGGCTCACGCACATTCCTACAGGATTGGTGGCACAATGTCAAGACCAAAAATCACAACACAAGAACAAAGACAAAGCTTTGACTGTCTTGCGATCAAGATTATACGAACAAGAATTGGCCAAAAAACAAGAAGAAGATGCCACAAAGCGAAGCTCTCAAGTGAGCTCTGGCGATAGATCTGCAAAAATTCGTACCTATAATTATGCACAAGGACGTGTAACAGATCATCGGGTTGGATTGACGCTCTATGATTTGGGCAACATTATGAATGGCGATATTCAAAAAATTGTTGATGAGCTACAATTGGTCAATAATATGGAGAAACTCAAAGAAGCAAGTGAAGCTTTTTAGAGAAATTTTCAAATTTATTTGATTTATTAAAATTACAAAAAAAATTATTTTTATTTATTCTAAATAAGATTTGCATAAATCATAAAGCTATTTTATATTTGCGTCTTATTCTTAATTATTCTAAATAAATGAAAAAAATTACTTTTACCGCATTACTTATTTTTGGAATTACACAATTTTCTAATGCTCAAGACCGGCTTTTTAATTATACCTATCAAACCAACGTTTTGAACAAGGGACAAAGAGAAATAGAAGTTTGGACGACCGTTTTGGAATCAAAAACAAATTTTTATCGTGAAATCAAAAATCGCTTTGAATTTGAAATAGGATTGGGAAATCATTTACAAACCTCGTTCTACTTGAACAGCAAACAAAAAGCGGAGTTTGAACCATTATCATCAGAAATTGTGATGAGTGCCACCGAAATATCGATTTCAAACGAGTGGAAATATCAATTTTCAAACGCCTCATCAAATGCAATAGGATTTGCCGCTTATACCGAGATTACAGTTGCTACAGACGAAGTTGAGTTAGAATTTAAAGCCATTTTTGACAAAAAATTTGGGCGTCATTTTCAAGCATTCAACCTCACTTTTGAACCAGAATGGGAAACCACAACAAAAAACGGGTCTCTTGTGACAGAAACGGCATTTCAATACCAATTAAATTATGGATATGCCTATCAAATCAACAAAAAATGTCATGTAGGACTAGAAGTTCAGAATCAATATTTGAAGAAAGAAATAGAAACCAACACAAAATCGGCTTTATTTGTTGGCCCAACAATATCGTATGCAACAGAAAAATTTTGGGCAAACCTGTCTGTTTTACCACAAATAACTGGTTCAAAAACAATTGCAACAAATAGTCAATTAAATCTTGAAGACTATACAAAATGGAGTTCGAGATTGATTATTTCAGTTGCATTTTAAAATGAAAAAAATAATATTTTTGATTTTCGCTTTGCTGTTTTCATGCAAAAGCAATCTTTATACCCCAGTTCAAAGTATTGATAATCTTCCTATTAATGATTTGATTGCAGGCAGAAACAGCTATATAGCGCACTGCGGGAGTTGTCATCAACTCTATGCTCCAAATCAATTTTTGGATATCGAATGGCAAAAAAATATTGCCGAAATGCAAGAGAGAGCACAAATTTCTGATCGAGATAAAGTGCTAATTTACCAATACTTAACCCATCAACCAAAATAAATTGCTTTTTGTTGCTTGATTTTGTTTTAAAACACAATATAAATTTTACATTTGTGCCAAATCAAAAACAACAATTATGGTTTATAAATTTAGAGTAATTCTAGACACCGAAGAAGATATTTTTAGAGATATCGCAATCCTTCAAGATGCCACTCTCGAAGATTTGCACAATGCAATTGTAAACGCTTTTGGGTTTGATGGTAGCGAGGTTGCCTCATTTTATACCTGCGACAACAAGTGGAATCAACTTGACGAAATTGCGATGTTTGACACTGGCGAGGTGCTTGGCGAACAAAAAATAATGAGCGATTATAGCCTTTTGGAGCTTTTGGACAAACAAAACACCAAGATTATATATGTGTATGATTTTATTAATATGTGGACATTTTTGGTAGAATTGGCCGCTATTGAGGCTATAGATGGCGCACAAACTTATCCTGCAACACTATTTTCGCACGGTGAGATGCTGCTCGATACGCAAGACAATATGTTTGATACCGAACAAGAAGATTTTTACTCAGAATTTGAAGACGATTTAGACCAGGACGACCTCGATATGTTTGACCAAGATGACAGCTTTGAAGACTTTGGATTTGAAGAAAACTGGAATTAAACCAAACAAAAACAACCCACAAATATACCAATGATCAACCTCTACAACGCCCATATCGAAACCTTATCTATACACCGAGTGGGCAATAAAAGCCGCAACGAGCCACTTTTTTTGTCAAATAACCCATATAGTTTGAATGATGAAATAGTGCCACTTATGAAAGAATTTTTTTTGAAACCCTTTCGGGAAAAAGAAGAAAACTATTTTCAATTTGCCCACGAAGTTGATTTAGAATACAACGATATGTTTAAGTTTGCGACCGAAATTTTTGAAAATCCAAGTGCAGCGCACGAAGTTTCAAAAAAAATTACCAAACACCTTTTTGAACAATCAAATCACCCACATATCAAAAACGGGGAGGTCTATGTAGCTCATATTACAAACCTAAATATAGACAACAATATTGTTGATGCCGTTGGCGTTTTCAAAAGCGAGCTGCAAGCCGACTTTTTGCAATTTGAAGAAAAAGGAAGTTTTTTGGAAATGATACTTCAACATGGGATAAATCTAAACAAACTAGACAAAGGATGCCTAATTTTTAATTATAAAAAAGAAGAAGGTTACAAAATTTTGACCGTGGACAGCAACCGATATGATGCCCGATATTGGTTAGAACATTTTTTGAGCGTTGACACCTTTGAAGACGAGAATTTTATTACCAAAAAATACCTCAAATTTTGTCAGGGATTTGCCAAAGACGTTGTATTTCCGGCCGAAGACAAGAAAGAAGAAGTCATGTTTATGAACCGCTCGGTCAATTATTTTGCAAAAAATGACACCTTTGAAGAAAGCAATTTTTTGAACGAAGTGATAGACAATCCAGACTTGATTCCAGAATTCAAAAATTATAAAGTGGACAAAGGCGAAAAATATTCGATAGAAGATGTCACCACTTTTCCAATAGCTAATGCGGCAGTTTCAGATGCGCGCAAATCTATCAAAAACATCATCAACCTTGACACCCATATTCAAATAAAGATGGACTTCATCAATCCCGAAAGTGCCGAAAAATATGTCGAAAAAGGCTGGGACGAAGAAAAACAAATGTATTATTATTTGGTTTATTTCAATAAAGAACAAAAATCATAAAAACGGGTTAAAATCATCGTCTTTTTGTCAAAAATAAGTACTTTTAACTGCAAATTGTAAAGCCACAATTTCAAAATGAGTCAAGAAATAGAAAACAAATTAGAAAAACTCCCCATTATCCGGCATTTGTTGCATTATTTAAAGCGCATCAAACTATCGTGGTTACAGGGATTATCGCTATATGAATTGCTCGAAATATATGTAGTAGGGCTGCTCAAAGGCAAGCTTTCAAACACTGCAGGTGCCATCGCTTTTAGTTTTTTTATGGCATTATTTCCGTTTTCATTGTTTATTTTAAACCTTATTCCATATATTCCGATTCAAAATTTTCAACAAGATTTTTTACAATTTGTGGCTCAAAGCGTTCCTCCAAACACTTTTGGAGCAATAGAAAGTATTATCAACGACATTCTTAATAACAGCCATTCTGGCCTGCTTTCGAGCGGTTTTTTGTTATCTATCTTTCTGCAAGCCAATGGTTTGAACGCTATTTTGGCGGGGTTCGAAAACTCAAATCATGTAGTGCAAAAACGAGGTTTCTTTAGACAATACTTTGTAGCACTCGGCATTTCATTGTTGCTCACTTTTTTGCTAATTTTGACCGTGACAACAATCATTGTGTTTGAAGTATTTTTGCAAAAAACCAAAATTCAAGACGTTCTCAACGACAATATCTCGCTGCTTGTGGCCGGTC
Organism: Bacteroidota bacterium; assembly: GCA_043748255.1. Lineage (GTDB taxonomy): Bacteria > Bacteroidota > Bacteroidia > Flavobacteriales > Flavobacteriaceae > Flavobacterium. The sequence continues at coordinate 2,828 of JAYTNQ010000184.1, read as the reverse complement.
GCTATGTTTTTGTCATATTGATGATCCTGATTACGACCTCCATTTTGTTCAAATTTGGCACAAAACAAACCACCAAAAAAGCATTTATATCTATCGGATCCGTATTTACAACCCTATTAATCATCATTTCCTCGTACTTTTTTGGCATTTGGGTTGTAGAATTCTCAAAATACAACGAACTTTACGGCTCGATAGGAACATTATTGATATTAATGTTTTATATTTGGCTCAACTGTATGATATTATTATTAGGATTTGAACTCGACGCCATTATTAACAAATTAAGACCAAAACGAATTTAATTTTTTTTTTGGAGCTTTTTCCAGCTATCCGCTACAATCTTTTTTATGAGCCAAAAAAGGCTCAAAAAAAAGGATTTCCACTGCTATCTGGGCTAAAACACACCCTGCTATGAAGACCATTTTATTGTTATTAAACCTTTTTATTTTCAGCAACCTCTTCGCCCAAAACACCGTAATTGGAAAATGGAAAACCATCGACGACAAAACCGGTAAACCCAAATCAATTATCGAAATCTATGAAAAAGACGGCAAAATTTATGGCAAAATAATCGATATTTTGAATCCTGCCAACAAAAAAAATATCTGTACAGAATGCTCCGGTTCCGAAAAAAACAAACCCGTTATGGGAATGGTTTTGATAAACGGACTTACAAAAGATGATGAAGAATATAATGGCGGCACCATAATAGACCCTACAAACGGCAAAATATACAAATGTTATATCGCTCTTGAAGGACAAGACAAACTCAAAGTTCGCGGATACATTGGACTATCAATCATCGGACGAACTCAATATTGGTTTAGAATCAAAAATTAATAAATAATGGCTCTTTATACACAAAATACCATCAAAATATACAATTCGCTCACCAACGAAAAAGAAATATTTCAGCCCATTAATCCTGGAAAAATTGGGATGTATGTTTGCGGACCAACCGTGTATAGCAATGTACATTTGGGAAATGTGCGCACCTTTATGTCGTTTGACACTATCTACCGCTATTTGCTACATTTGGGCTATAAAGTGCGCTATATCAGAAACATAACCGATGTTGGACATATTGTAGATGATGTAGATGATGGCGAAGACAAAATTGCAAAAAAAGCACGACTTGAACAAGTAGAACCCATGGAAATTGTGCAACGATACACCGTTGACTTTCATCAAATTCTAAACAAATTCAACTGTTTGCCACCAAGTATCGAACCAACAGCAACAGGTCATATTATAGAACAAATAGAAGTTGTAAAAAAAATAATCGCCAATGGATTTGCCTATCAAGCCAATGGATCTGTTTATTTTGATGTCAAAAAATTTAACGAAAGCCATCATTATGGCAAACTAAGCGGTCGAAATATTGACGAAATGCTTGCCAATACAAGAGATTTAGACGGACAAACCGACAAAAAAAACCACCAAGATTTTGCCCTTTGGAAAAAAGCCGAACCAGAGCACATCATGCGGTGGCCATCGCCATGGAGCGACGGTTTTCCGGGATGGCATCTTGAATGCACCGCAATGAGCACCAAATATTTAGGAAATCACTTTGACATTCACGGTGGCGGAATGGATTTGAAATTCCCACATCACGAGTGCGAAATTGCCCAAAATGAAGCCTGCACCTCACATTCACCCGTAAACTATTGGATGCACGCCAACATGTTGACACTCAATGGAAAAAAAATGTCGAAATCTACAGGAAATAACATTTTGCCTGGCGAAATTTTAAACGGTGAAAGCCCATTTCTGAGCAAATCTTTCAGCGCAAGCGTGGCAAGATTTTTTATGCTGCAAGCCCATTATCGTAGCAATCTCGACTTTACAAACGACGCTATTCTGGCCGCCGAAAAAGGATTTGCCCGATTGATGGAAGCCATGCAAAATCTGGATAATTTGCAACCCGAATCAACCTCAACAATCGATATCGAAAACTGGAAAAATAGCTGTTATGAAGCCATGAACGACGACTTCAACACCCCAATTTTGATAGCGCATCTTTTTGAAGGTGTCAAAAATATTAACCTAATCAAGGATCAAAAAGCAAGTCTGAAACCCGAAGACTTAAAAATATTTCAAACTTTGATGTGCCAATTTGTTTTTGACGTATTAGGTCTCGAAAATCAAAAAATGGACAACCTAAATTCGCAAAAATTAGAAGGAACCGTCAAAATGTTGATTGATTTTCGAAATGAAGCACGCGCCAACAAAAACTTTTTGCGCTCTGACGAAATTCGTGATCAATTGCAACGTCTTGGTATTCAGCTTAATGATTCAAAAGACGGAAGCAGTTTTAGCCTATAAAAATGTTAAAACCCATAACACCCTTTTTGTTTTTGGTTCGTTTGTATCAAACAGCCATTTCACCATTTTTGCCCTCCAATTGTAGGTTTCAGCCTACATGTTCCAGCTATATGGCACAGGCATTACAACAACACGGTCTATTTTTGGGGCTGTGGATGGGCACCAAGAGAATTTTTAGATGTCACCCATGGGGAAAATCTGGTTATGATCCAGTACCCCCAAAAATGAAATAAATCAAAAAATTAACGCCTTTTTAAGTCCAATCAAAAATCAAAAATCTATTTTTACAAAAATTTTAAACCATCGAAATGACAACATCAACCAACCTGCTCTGGAATCCAACCGAAGGAATCGATTTGGGCTTTTTTGTAATCCGTTTTTACAGCCTAATGTTTGTAATTGCCTTTGGATTAGGATGGTATATTCTAAAAAAAATATTTGATAGAGAAAACGAACCCGTCGAAAAATTAGACAGCCTTTTTATATATTCCGTTTTTGCTACA
>JAYTNQ010000183.1:0-1522 GCA_043748255.1 Bacteroidota bacterium | reverse complement strand
TTGATAACACTTTTGAATTTATAAAAAAATCATATCTTTGCACTCCTTAATAAAGGAACAAATTGAGCTACAATGAAACAGCTAAATGAATTTTTAATCCCATTTATAGGACTAAAATTAGGAAAACATCAGTTTGATTACCAGATTAATAAAACGTTCTTTGCCATATTTGACTATGATGAGTTTGAAACCGCAGCCATTGAAGTAACTGCTGTTTTAGAAAAAAAAGCCGCTTTTATGGAACTGCATTTGTCGCACAACGGCAGCATAAACGTAGCTTGCGACACCACAAACGAAATGTTTGATTTGCCTATAAACGGAAAAATGAGACTGATTGTTCAGTTTGGAGACGCATTTAACGACGATAATGACGAGCTATTAATCCTGCAACATGGCGAACATCAAATAGATATTTCGCAATATGTCTATGAAATGATAGCCCTTTCGGTGCCCCTAAAAAAGGAGCATCCCGGCATCAATGACGGAAGTTTGCAATCTGAAACACTCGACAAACTCAATCAAATTAGAGTCAAAGAAACCAAAATTGAAACAAAACAACAAGAAATAGACCCACGTTGGGACAAATTAAAACAACTATTAACGCATAAATAATACAATAAAATGGCGCATCCAAAGAGAAAAATCTCCAAAACAAGAAGAGACAAACGCAGAACACACTATAAAGCAACGGTAGCACAAATTGCAACTTGCCCAATCACCGGCGAAGCGCATTTGTATCACAGAGCCTACTGGCATGAAGGAAAAATGTATTATAGAGGTCAAGTAGTAATCGACAAGCAAGTTGCTGCCGTATAATACATAATGCCAAAAACAAAAATAACTCTCCAATGTGAGGGTTTTTTTTGTTGGTACTATTTTAAAAAATTAAAACTTTCTTTTTAGGATTTCCCTTACGGGGAAAAACAGAAAACAGAACCCGCCTTTTTTTTAAAACCGTTTAAAAGCAATGTCTTTCAATTTTTTTTACCTACAAAACTAAAATACCTAAAAAATTAAATCGTTTTTCAGATTTTTTTTGTAATTTCAACCAATTTTCTGAACCAAAAGCAGAAAAAAAACCAATAAATATGACAAAAATCACCGCCGCAATCACCGCCGTTGGAGGCTATGTACCAGATTTTGTGCTCTCAAACAAAGTGCTCGAAACCATGGTTGACACCAATGACGAATGGATTATCTCAAGAACCGGAATCAAAGAAAGACGCATACTCAAAGAACCTGGTCTTGGAACCTCCTATTTGGGCATAAAAGCCGCACAAGACCTCATTGACAAGGCAAACATTGATCCATTAAGCATCGATTTGGTGATTTTGGCATCTGCAACACCAGATATGCCCGTGGCCGCAACTGCCGTATATATCGCCACCGAAATTGGTGCTACAAACGCATTTGCTTTCGATTTGCAAGCCGCTTGCTCTGGATTTTTGTTCGGAATGTCAACCGCAGCAGCCTATATTGAAGCAGGACGATACAAAAAAGTTTTACTCATTGGTGCCGACAA
>JAYTNQ010000182.1:0-1524 GCA_043748255.1 Bacteroidota bacterium | reverse complement strand
AAGCATGAAAAGTACCTTCGCTGCCTGTAAATCCTTGCACAATTATTTTGGAATCTTTATTGACTAAAACGCTCATATTGCTATTTTTTAATTATTTTTTTCTGATTGCAAAAGTAGTTTTTTTCTGCAAATATTTAATGTATTTTTTGTCATTTAAACCATTTTTTTTAAATTTTTTCTATACATTCTTGTTTATAAGGATACCAAAATAGTATAAAAGTATTTTTCATACCAAAAAATTTATTTTCCCAAGCTTTTTTTAGTTTTTTATAAACAAAAACATCCGGACAAATAGGTACCTTCAATTCTGTTAACGCTAACTTGTTTGGGTTTAAAATGTTTTTAAAATCACCAAAATACAAAATATTATTTGATGTAACGGCAATTTTTAAATCTGTTTCGACTTCCAAATTGTTGTCGCAAATCACCATTTGTTTGGTGTTTCCTCCATACAAATTGAAAGAAAAATAACTGTTATACCAACCAAAAAAATTGGAAATAGGCAATATAATAACAAATAAAACAATAACGAGATTTGTTTTTTGGATAAAAAATGCTTTTGGAATATGATTATCTGTTTGATAAAAATACATAATCCATACATAGCCTATCATCAACAAATTCCATGGCAAAACAATATGATTTGTATCTAAAACAAAGGGCGAAAAGGCAATCAATATTAGCAAATGTGTAAGAATGGCAAGGCTTGCAAAGCTTTTTTTATTTAAAAAAAACAACAGCCCAAATCCAATTGAGATTTCTATAAAAGGAAATATCAAACCGAAATAATGTATGCCAGAATGGGCAACATCCAAGTTTGAAAAATTAAAAATATTTCTGAGAATCATGTTGTCCCAAACACGATACAAAAAGTCGCCATTGCATTTGTGAAAACCACTAAAAATATAGGTAGCAATCAGCAATATCAAAAACCTATTTTGAAATTCATGAGTGTTTTTTTTGCTAATTAAAAAAAACAAAAAAACCAACAAATATTGATATTCCCAGGGTTGCCACCGCATCAAATCTAGTGCGCAGCTTATTATTTCGACACTCAAAAACAAGCTGATTATGATTTTGTTTTTTGTAAAAAAGAAAATCATAATTAATCCCAAAAGGGATAAAAAATAAAGCGAAAAATGGGTTTGATTTGAAAAATTAGGAGTACTTTCAAAAATTGGTACTATTGGAAAAACCCTATCGTTTGTCCATAATTTCCAACTAAAAAGTTTAGCGATTAGCCAAGCCACACAAGTGATTTTGATGAGTAATACTTTAGAACATTCAAAAAATGTATTACTTTTTAAAACCATTTTATGCTAGTTGACTCATTTGAAAACCTCGAAAAAGCAGGTTGTCTTTGATTTCCCAAATTGCAAAAAAATGTGCCAAAAGCATTTCTTCGCGAGGGTTTTCAATAGTTTTTACAAAATGTTCGTATCGAACTGAAACGGTACTTCCCTCTTGCAAAATATGAGCAATTCGGGCTTTAGATCGCGTATAAGCCTTTGACATATTGCTGGT
>JAYTNQ010000181.1:0-11078 GCA_043748255.1 Bacteroidota bacterium | reverse complement strand
ACAAAATTGTGTTACAACATTTGCTGATAGTTGGCGATACAATGATTGTAAAACATTGGCGACAAGATTGGGAATTTGAAAACACAAAGTTTTATAATTTCAAAAAAGATTTGACATGGAATTTTGAAACAAAACCCAAAAACGAAGTGAAAGGGCAGTGGACACAACGGGTATTTCAGGTTGATGATAGCCCAAGATATGAAGGTTCTGCAACTTGGTTGCATGTTGATGGTCGCCATTTTTGGACAAATACAGCCGATGCGCCTTTGCCGAGACGAGAATATACTGTAAGAAGTGATTATAATGTTTTGAAACGCACAAACACCCACGAAATAGTAAAAGATGGTTGGATTCACAATCAGGATAATGAAAAAATTATTAGAAATGAGAACGGAAATGATATTTTGTTGGCCAAAGAAAAAGGGATAGATTTTTATAAAAAAGTGGATGATTCTAAATGTATAGCTGCTCAAAAATATTGGAAAAAAAATGCAATGATGTGGAAAAAAATTAGAGACAAATGGGAAACTATTTTTGTTAAAGATAAGGATTTAGTGATGCAAATTCCACAAGATAAACAACCTCTTTTTATGAAATTATTTGCTTTAAAGCCTGATGTTTCAACAGTCGAAATAAATAAAATTATTGATAGTTATATTGTAGATTAAATTTTTTTAAGATACCTAAAATCAATTTCAAACAACAAGGCGAACAAAATTTGGTATGATTAAAGCTTATCGGTTTGGTTAAAACGAATCAATGCAAGCTCGTAGTTTTAATTTTAGCTAATTAGCTATTAAATTCAAAAATTTTTGATACCAATATTAATTATAAAAGAATCCAACGCAGTATAGTTGGGTTTGATATTCTAAGAAAGTAGTTTGTGGTTTGATATTCATTATTTCGCCTGTAATAGGTGGTTAAGTATTTGTTTTTAAAGTACAATTTTTGTACAAAAGTGCTTTTTTTTCAATCAAATGCCAGGATAAAAAACCGAAAATATAGGCTATAAAAACACTGAAAAACATTAATTCCAAATGGTTTAATTTAAAAAAATACATAAGGGTTTGTTGTATTGGAAAGGCATAAATATAAATTCCATAAGACAAATCACCAATTTTTTCACTGATATTTGAAATATATGGAATTGGAATTAATCCAAATAAGATAATAATAAATGGGAGGGTAAAATATTTTGATATTGCAAAATAATCAAAATAGACAGAGGTAATGAATAGTATTAAAAAAAGCACAAGTATTTGTGGTTTTTGATTCATTTTTTCAATATTAAAGACAGCTAATAAGGATCCTGCGCTAAAAAAAATACCAAAATCAAGAAAAAATTGGCCGCTTAAAATATAGTAATAATCTTTTAATTGATCAAAATAAAAAACATTGCAGACCAAAAACAGTAAAAAATTAAGGGTTAAAATAACTCTTAAAACTATTTTTTTTTGTTTAAAAATAATTAGGGTTGCCAACAGAAAATACATTGTAAACTCATAACAAATAGTCCAAATACTACCATTTATAGTTGACTTATATGGATTTTTTTCAAAAACGCCTTCAATCACAAATTGGTTGAAATACAATGACAAATTATTTGGAATATAAGATACAACAGCTTTGTTTTGAAAATATGGCACGTTACCTTCGTAAACAAATGGCAACAATAGAAATGTAAGCAGCAAAACAACAAAAAGCGCAGGAAAGAGTCTTAAAAATCTTTTCCAAAAATAGTCCAAAATAGATTGACTTCTCATCAAGCTTTGAAATATCAAATAGCCACTGATTATAAAAAAACCTTTGAGACCAATCGCCGAACAACTGAGTTGCTCATGCGAAATTTGGCACAAAAAATCGCACTCGTACAGACCCGAAAGGGGATAAGAGTGAGTGATGATAACCATTGTTGCAAATAAAAGCCTAAGAAAATCAAAATTATTGATGCGATATTTCATATTTTGTTCAAAAAAAAGTGAAATTAATTATATTGTTCTTCAAAAACCTCTAAAAAAACTTCGGGGGCAATCATTGAATTTTGTGAATTTTTCATCAATTTGATGATTCTGTTCATTGCCATAGGGTTTAAACCCATTTGAATACCAATTTGATGAATCAAAACGTCTTCTTTTTGATGCAAATTTCCATCGGCAAACATCAACAAGCATAATTTGTAGAAATGCAAAATACGTTGAAACTCATCTTTTATGATCAAAAAATCATTTCTTTTTTGGAACAAATTCAAAAAAGTTTCTTTTTCAATTTGTAAATCTGTGGCAATCATGAGCAAAAAATCGTATTCGTTGTCATGCAATTCGCCGTCAACAAGTGCAAATGCAATCATTTCTGAAAGTAAACTTATTTTTTGGGCAAAAAGATCCATAAAGTTGTTATTTTTGTTCAAAAGTATTGTTTTTTTATACAATTCCAAATCTAATTTTTAAATGACTTATGATTTCTAAATTTTTATTTACATTGGTAGGTTTTTGCGTCTTTTTTAATGCTAATGCGCAAACAAGTACAGCATCAAAGCAAGTATTCACTTTTGAGATTGCGTCGCCAGAGCTTCAAATGGTTAAAAAAATCTGGGTTTATTTGCCAAAAAATTACAAAACATCTAACAAAAAATTTCCAGTTATGTATTTGCAAGATGCTCAAAATTTGTTTGACAAAACAACGTCATTTGCGGGCGAATGGCAGGTTGACGAAACACTTGATAGTTTGTCTGCCCAAGCGATAGTTGTTGGTATCGAGCATGGAAACGAAAAAAGACTTGATGAATTGACACCGTTTGCAAACCAAAAATATGGAGGTGGTCATGCAGATTCTTATTTAAAATTTATTATAGAAACGCTAAAACCTCATATTGATTTGACATATCGAACCAAAAAAAACAGCAAAAATACTGCTATTTTTGGCAGTTCGCTTGGTGGTTTGTTTGCATTTTATGCGATGTTGCAGTATCCTCAAACCTTTGGCAAGGTTGGTGTTTTTTCGCCTTCTTTTTGGTTTACAAATGATATTTTTGAGCTGTTGCAAAAAGCACCTAAATTAAAAAACAAATGTTATTTTTTGTGCGGTGATTCAGAAAGTGACGATATGGTTGCAGATATGAATAAGATGTACCTACTACTGGACAAAAATCGCTGTTATTGTTTGAATTTGTCAAAAAAAAAAATTGTTAAGGGCGGTAAGCACAACGAAAAATTGTGGCGTGATGGTTTTGCTCAAGCTTATTTGTGGCTCATGGATTAGGCTATTCCATCCAAAAAAATATTCCAATATGAGATTGGCTTTAGGTCTATTAAATCTTTTCGATTTTGATCAAAAAAGAGATAGTCTAACGTGTCAATATCTTCAAATTCTTTAAAAATATCGGGCAATTCTTGTCTTTGTTTTTGATATACAATGCCCAATCCATGGTCTGTGTCTAACACAAAAGCGGTTAGATTCGGATAATTTTTTCGGATATAAACAACTGTTTTCCAGACATCTCCGTTCCAAATATTTTTCCAGTTTGGGTCGTTTTGCAACAAATTTTTTGCTTCTTCTATATCATTTGCCGGATGTGCCGCTATGGCATCAAGTGGGTTGCAGTCGTGCAGGATGATGATACCGTTTTTGTTCAAAAACTGTAGCACATTTTGGGTGTCTTTCATGGATTGTTTGTAGGTATGCAGGCCATCAATGAAAGCCAAATCTATCAAATTTTGTGATAAAAATGTTTTGTTTTGATCAAAAAAGGTATCGCTTGTGACTTCAAAATAGTCGTTTTTGAGATTATCAGGATTTTTGATACAGGCTTTTACTTTTTTCCAGAGGTTGAAGTTAAAAAAGGGATCAACAGCCAATCTTTTTTCGGCACCTTTGATTTTGAATAGGCATTTGCCACGATTGACGCCAATTTCGAGATAATTGGTGGTTTGTTTTTTTTGTATGATGGCGTTTAAAACTTCAATTCGGGTCATTATGTGTTGGTTTTCATAAAAATATCCCTGCAAATATACTTTTTTAAAACTTATTTTATTTTAAATCAGAAAAATTATTTAGCTGACTTTTTATATTTATCTTTGAAAAAAATATAAATATATGACCAATAACGATATTTTCAAAAAACTGCGGGTTGCTTTGATGCTTCGCGATGACCAAATAGTTAGTATTTTGGAGCTTGTTGACTTTAGAATTTCAAAATCTGAACTGGGTGCTTTTTTTAGAGATGAAAAGCACGAGAATTATATGGAGTGTGGCGATCAGGTTTTGCGGAATTTTTTGAATGCTTTGGTGATTCATTTGCGTGGCACGAAGGAGAATCCAAAAAACCCGAACGATGTTTTGGCGCAGCATAAATCAGAAATTCCAAAAAAAGATGGTGCAAAACCGCGGGTGGAATTTAGGGCTGCTCCCAAAACGACTTTTAAAAAGAAAGAAGCTTCTAATCCAAAATCGCGTGCTAAAAAGCCGACTGCAAAGGTTCAAGTGATTGAAAAAGTGAAGTTTAACAATGGTAGGGCTAAGAAATAGTTTTTTTGGTTTTGAAAATTATAAAGTCTAAAATAGCCCTGATTGAGGCGGCATCCTTTTTGTTTTTTTTTTTTCAAAAAAACAAAAAGATATAGCTGAAAGCAGGACGAGAGGTGTGCGAAACGGTTGGTGTGCTTCAAAAAAAAAATAGAAAAGGCTTTTTTTTGATTTGAATTGAATAAATTTGTTTTTAAATTGTTACGGTATGATCAACCCATCGTCGAGTGGCTGGATAGATAAATTTTTTGTGGAGCAAAAAAGTACTGCGCCAAATATTGATTTTGGGGAGGATGTTTTTTATAAAAAATTACGTAATACTGGAATTGTTTTTGGTCATATTGTTGGGTTTGAAACGGCAAATGCGATAGATTTTAGCAAGTGGACGCAGGAGGAAATTGCAAAAGTTGGGCTTTTGAATTGTTTATTTTTGGTTTTTTGTCAGTCAAAAAATAGTCATAAAAGCAAATTGTTTATAGAGCATTCGGTGGCATTTTATCAAGAAATGAATCCAAAACGATTTGGGTTTTTAAAGCGTGTTTTGCCAGAAAATTCATTTTCGATAGATTTGGAAAAAATGATTGATGATCGGGTGCAGACGAACAAAAATATTGTAAGTAAAAATTTTTCGCCAATTTTGACAAATGCGCTTTTGTTTGTAGATGTTTTGGCTTTTGAAAAGTTTTTGAAAAATGGATTTATACCGCAAAATTATCTCAAAAGATTGGAAGAAACAATTTTGAGTGTTATTTTGATGGGGCTTCAAACTAAAAAAAGCAATAGCAATTATGCGGATTTGTTGGTAAAATTGTTTGAAACTTCGGTTCGCTATACAAAGTTTTCAAACACTACGGTTCAAAATTTGGAGGCTTTAGAGCTTGAAGTTTTTGAAACCAAAATGGAGAAAAGTTATTTGATAGATATTGCGGGTTTGTCAATTTGGAGCGAAGATTGGACAGATGATGATGCAATTTATGTGTATCAAATGGCCAATTTGATGTCGATTTCTATCGCCGAAGTCGAGGAAAGTTTGCATGAAATTAATGCGTTTATCACTTCCAACAAAAAGGCGATTCCTTATTTTAATTATTCTAATCCGATGAAGAATTTTTATGATCATGCTTCGCAAAAAGTGGTATTGTTGATTTCTCGCAACCGGATTAGATTGGCTACAGAATTGGCAAAAAATGGCGAGTTGGTGTTGTTGTTGACTCATGCTGCACACCGACATTTGGAGGATAAAGAGAAGAAAAAAATCAAAAAACAATTGTTAGAAATTTGTAAAACCATTCCTTCTTTGACTATTTTTATGCTTCCAGGTGGGAGTTTGTTGTTGCCTCTTTTTATCAAATTGTTGCCCAAAATGTTACCCGAATCTTTTAATGAAAATAGCACAAACGATTGATTATCAAAATTTTAATTGATAAATACTGTCTAACTCTTTTTCTGAACTGATGTTAACGTTTAGATCTGTTACAAAGCCAGAATTAAGTCCATAAACCCATCCGTGAAGTGTCACTTCTTGTCTTTTTTTCCAAGCAGATTGTACGATTGAGGTTTTGGCCAAGTCAAATACTTGCTCTTTTACGTTAAGTTCTACAAAGGCATTAAAACGGTCATTTTCGTTTTTGATTGCGTCCAAAAATGTTTGGTGCAGTCGATATACGTCTTTGATATGTCTGATCCAATTGTCGATAATACCAATTGATTCGTTGCTCATTGCGGCTTGTATGCCACCACAGCCATAGTGCCCACATACAATTATGTGTTTGATTTTTAACACGTTAACTGCATAGTCGAGAACGCTCAACATATTCATATCTGAATGAATAACCATATTGGCAATATTGCGGTGTACAAATACATCACCCGGTTTTGCACCAATAATTTCGTTTGCGGGTACTCTGCTATCCGAGCATCCGATCCATAAAAGGGGTGGTTCTTGTCTGACAGCCAAGTCTTTGAAATAATTGGGGTCTTTTGCTAAGGCATTTTCGACCCAAATTTTATTATTGTCTAATATTTTTTTATAAAAATCGCTCATATACATGATGGTTTCAAAAATGGATTTTTCAATTTTAACACGGCTAAATTAAATAAATTTTGTTTGAATTGTTTATTTTTTTTTAACTTTTTTTGCAATTACTATCGATTTAATTGATTATTATTTACATTTGCATCAAATTATATGATACAATGACCATCACCCAACTTCAATATGTTTTGGCAGTTGCCGAATATAAAAATTTTACATTGGCAGCAGAAAAATGTAGTGTAACCCAACCCACGTTGAGTATGCAAGTTCAAAAAATTGAGGAGGAGCTGAAAATTTTGATTTTTGATAGATCAAAAAAACCGATTCAATTAACAGAAATAGGTCAAAAAATTGTAAATCAAGCCAAAAATATTGTCAATGAAGCTGGTCGAATGCAGGATATTGTCGAGCAACAAAAAGGTTTTGTAGGTGGCGAGTTTCGATTGGGTATTATTCCAACAGTGATGCCAACACTTTTGCCAATGTTTTTGAGCAATTTCATTCACAAATATCCAAAAGTAAAATTGATAATAGAAGAGTTAAATACTGACGAAATTATCACAAAATTGCACAACGGTCATCTTGATGCAGCTATTGCTTCAACACCACTTCAAGTAGAAAGTCTGAAAGAAATTGTGTTGTATTTTGAACCATATATTGCCTATTTGCCTGAAAGTCATTTTATTGCACAAAAAAGTGAAATTGAGATTTCGGATTTAAACATAGATGATATTCTGTTGTTAAAAGATGGGCACTGTTTTCGAGAAGGTGTATTAAATCTATGCAAAAGCAATGCAAACCCCAAAAACACTGCTTTCAGATTAGAAAGCGGTAGTTTTGAAACGCTTATCAAATTGGCGGATGAAGGATTAGGAATGACCTTGTTGCCTTTTTTGCACACTCAAAATTTGAACGAAAAAGACCGATTAAAGTTACGCGAATTCAAATCGCCAAAACCAGCTCGTGAAGTGAGTTTGATTTATCCAAAAACGCAACTCAAAATTCAAATTATTGATGCCTTGCGACACATTATTTCGGGTGTTGTAAAAGGGGCAATTGTATTTCAAAACGTTAAAATTATTAGTCCGTTAAGCAACAAAAATTAAAATTTACGTATGTCAGGATCAATTTTGTTGATAATCATTGGATTTTGTATTGGCACTTTAGGAACCCTTATTGGCGTGGGCGGTGGCATTATATTGATGCCTTTTTTGATTCTAAATTATCCAGATTTACCACCCGAAATTATTACAGCAATATCGGTTGCAGTTATAGCAATTAACTCAATATCAGGTTCTTTTGCCTATTCAAGATCTGGATTAATAGATTATAAAGCTGGTGGCTTGTTTGCACTTTTTGCCATTCCAGGATCAATTTTAGGGGTTTTGTCTGTGCCCTTTGTTCCACAACAACATTTTAACTTTATTTTTGGAATTATATTATTGTGCATGGGTATTTTTTTATGGTATAAAAATTCAAAAAACAACATTCAATTTGTAGTAAAAATGCCAGATTCAAATCTCAAAGAAACGGTTTTGATAGACAAAACCGGTAATTTATATCGCTATGCCTACAATACAAAAATTGGGGTGTTTATAAGCGCATTCGTGGGCTATATAGCGCCTATCTTGGGTATCGGCGGTGGTATTATTCATGTGCCTGCCATGCACAATATATTGCGTTTTCCGATAAAAGTTGCAACTGCAACATCTCATTTTATATTGGCTATCATGGCAACAACAAGTGTATTGGTAAATTTTTTTCAAGACAATTATCAAAATGACAATCATCTAAAACTGATTGTATTTGTGGCAATTGGTGTAATTCCGGGCGCACAATTGGGTGCCTTCCTCTCTCACAAAATTGCCGGTAAAACCATTTCAAAAATTCTAACGATATGTTTGATATTGGTTGGAATTCGTATTCTAACCAAGAATTATCATTTTTAGTTTACGATGATTTTTTTAATAATAGATTCATTTTCAGTCGAAACCTTCAAAAAATAAAAGCCAGACGTTAGATTTTGTAAATGATATTCTCCATCAACAGCCATTGGTTTGTTTATCATTTGTACTACTTGGCCATTTATATTTATCAATAGAATACTCGAAATATTGCCATCGGCGTGAATATTCAGTTGGTGATCATTAACAGGATTTGGAAAAGCAGACATACCTTGTAACACGTCAAATTGAGGTGTTGCAAGCGGCAAACCCCATATTGCTGTAGCATAAGCATTGTTGTCAATATATGGATTTCGATTGCCTTGGTAAGCATAAATGGCATTATTCCGTTTGATTTCTTTAATGCTTACCGGATCCATCTGATTCCAAGTCAATAAAATATTCAAAAAAGTAGGCGAAAAAACTTGATTGGCACTACCATCAAACATCGCTTTAGATTGAACAGTTGCTGCCGTAAAAAAAGAAGGCATCAAATCTTCATAACGAGTTGCAAAATACAGCAAGCTACGGGCAATATCGCCTTTAAAGGCATCAATGGGTTCAAAAACTACTCCTGAATATCCGGCAGCATAACCAGAGTTAAGATTGCTGCCTTTTTTGGAGCCATTTCCTGATGTAAATGTTGCAATATTTACCACACCAAACGGAAAATTATCTCTAATCCCGTTTACTTTTCCATCAACAGGCATCACATGAAAAGGGTCGTTTTTCATTGGATTGGTAGCCACACCATCAAAATAAGCTTGCGGAACAAGGTGTTCTCTATTATAACAATCACCCTCTACGGCATAAGTCCCACATTGTTTGGTGCTATACGTAAAGTTGTATGGATCTGCAGCAACCGGATTTTCAGAATAAATATCTACAATTGTATTGTCATTTTCATAACCTATACCATTATCACGATCGGTTGTTCCATACGCTGTCCACAAACTCGAATAACCTTGGTCAATATGCCCAGCGGTGATAATGGTTTTGAGCTTGGTTTTCAAAGCAAAGCCTGTCAAACCATTTGCAGTCGTATAATAGTTGGCGGGTGCCTGTGCCATCGCAATTGATGTCAACAAAACAAGGATAAAAAAGCTTATTTTTTTCATTTGATTACATTTTTCGTTCTAATTGCGCCATATAAAAACCATCAAAACCAGAGTCTGAAGCCAACAGTTGAAGCTCTTTCACAAAACTAAAATTTTTGCCCATCGGTGTCAACAAAAATTTTTGCACCTGCTCTTTATTTTCAGACGGCAAAATCGAGCATGTCGCATACACCAATTTGCCCCCAGGTTTTACTATCCTAGCATAACTTTCCAAAACTTCTGCCTGCACTTTTTTGATATTTTCGATAAACTCAGGTTGCAATTTCCATTTGGCATCAGGGTTTCTTTTCAAAACACCCAATCCGCTACAAGGCGCGTCAATCAAAACTCGATCTGCTTTTTCTTCCAGTTTTTTAATCACTTTGGTCGAGTCGATAATTCGATATTCGATATTAAAAGCCCCATTGCGCTTGGCACGAAGTTTCAGCTGTTTGAGTTTACTTTCATACAAATCCATCGCTATAAGTTGACCTTTATTTTGCATCAACGACGCCAAATGCAAGGTTTTGCCACCCGCACCCGCACAAGTATCTACAACCCTCATGCCAGGCTCGACATCCAAAAATTGAGCAACCAATTGCGAATTTGCATCTTGAACCTCAAAAAAACCGTCTTTAAAAGCCGTTGTCAAAAAAACATTTGCACGCTCCTTGAGCACCAAAGCATCAGGTTGATTGGTCAAAAATTCGGTTTCAATATCCAAATCCATCAACACAGCCCGCAGTGCCTCTTTGTTCGTTTTTAAGGTATTTGCTCTCAATATTACTTTTGCGGGCTGGTTTTGAGCCGCAATTTCTTGACTCCAAATTTTCTCACCCAGCTCGGCCACGCACAAGGCGTCCATCCAATCCGGAATAGATTCACGAAGTGTTCGCTGCTTTGATAACTCGTCAAACCGCCCCTTGATTTTGCGCTCCGGAGTCCCCACAATTTGCTGCCAATCCGGAATGGGATAAGACCGCAAAACGGCCCATACCGCAAAAATGCGCCACAGATTTTCGCGGTCAAAAGGCTCTTTAACCTCGGCAATCTCTGCATAAAGACGCTTCCAACGCACAATTTCATAAATAGTTTCAGCTACAAATTTGCGGTCATGACTGCCCCAGCGCTTATCTTTTTTCAGTGCCTGTGCCACCATTTTGTCGGCATATTGCCCATCGTTAAAGATAGCATTCAGAGAGTCGATAGTAGTATAAACCAAATTGCGGTGTAATTTCATTTGCCTTTTTTGAACTGCAAAGGTACTTTATTTTAAACAATACTGCCATCTGTTGACCCCAAATAAAACCCTAAGTTTATTTTTTTTGGCGCACACCACCCGTCTAGCACACCACTAGTCCCGCTGTACGCTATATCTTTTGTTTTTTTCTGAAAAAGAAAAAAACAAAAGGATGCCGCTACATCGGGGCGATTTTAGACTTTTTGGGTTTTTGAGATGTTATTTGTTAAATGCTAATCGTT
>JAYTNQ010000180.1:0-1535 GCA_043748255.1 Bacteroidota bacterium | reverse complement strand
CCAAAATTTGAAGCAGCATTATTATAATCCGTAAAATAAGTCAATGGATTGGTAGTATTCAATTGCGCCTGAACTGTGGTCAAATCAAAAGTAACACTGCCATCGTTATTGTCATCACACTGATCAAGGTTTATTTCGAGCGGCGAAACAACCCAAGACGAAACACCAATTGTAAAGTTCAGAGTTTGATAGGTTTGGTCAGCTATTTTTGTAAGTCGAACATAAATAAAAATAGCTCCCTCTGTCATGCAATAGTCCGAGGTCAACATATTTGAATTGTTTTCGGCATCAAACTGGGTCAAAAAATAACCAATCGTATAAGCAGTTGGGTCTAGGCTACCAATAATTGAATTGTTGTTTACATTCAAATCAAAGCAAGCAGTTGCACCAAATTCTACGCATTGTGACAAATGTTGTGGTATGCCCACAACTTGACAAGAAGTAATTTGTATGGTAATTGGAGAAATGCTAAAACAGCCTCCCAAATTGGTAGCTTTTGCATATATTACTTGTTGATTTTGAGCAGTAAACGAATTGCCTCCAAATGGATTCAGCCCATTTTGAGCATCGCTTTGTGATAAAAAGAACTGAAATGACAAAGTGTTTGGATCTGTAAGCACATTTTGATAAGCCTTTTCGGCAAGGCTACCGATACTGATAGTAGTAATCCCTGTATTTGGAGCGGTTTCGCAACTTTCAAAAACAAATTCGGAAACAATTGGCGACGCAACAACGTGAATATTAAACGAACTCAATTGATAATTCTGTGTACTCAAGTTTACCAATCTCCCATAAACAGTTTGTGTTTGAATAGCAGCACAATAATATCCCGGATTTGCAATAGGATTCATCCCAAGCTCTGCATCCGTAGGAGTGAAATGATAGGTCAATAGATAGTTGTTTGGATCTAATGTACCCATAATTATAGCGTTATTTTGCATCAGATTAAAACAACTCAAAGCACCATTCACAGCACAGGTATAAAGGTCTTGCGGAGAGCCTGGAGTTGGCTCGACAACACAATTTTGAATATGCAAATTCAAATATGACAAACGAGAGCAATTTGTGTTAATTCGAACCGTTTTTACAAAAAGTGTTTCTATATATGGTTGCATATTTTGATATGGCATTGCAGCATTTATTTGATTGATTCCAGCCAAAGCGTCAGATTGAGAGTGGTAAAAAGCAACCGTATTTTGACCGTTTTCAGACCAATTACTTTCAAAAAGCTGTAGTGGCTCAAAGTTTGTAAATCCATCATAAGTTGGGTCATAATCACATGCGGCGATTGTGAGATCCAACTGATTTGGCAAATCGGCAACCGTCAAATAATAATTAGAATATTGAATTTGTGCGGTTATGGTATTGGTTACCGAAACAAAAATCAATTGCGGATTACTGATGTTGATATATGGACTCTGTAATTCGTTTTGTCCATTCACCATATCAGCTTGCGTCAAAAAATGTCTTACAATAAAGTTGGGCGAGTTTAACCCTGCCGTTATTTCTGTGCCAATTTCGCTCAAATAAAATGC
>JAYTNQ010000179.1:0-4259 GCA_043748255.1 Bacteroidota bacterium | reverse complement strand
GCATACCGTTTGATTACATCATTCCGGGCATTCCTCCACCTCCCATTTGTGGGGCAGATTCTTCTTTGATTTCTACCAAAGCACATTCGGTTGTGAGTATCATTCCGGCAACAGATGCGGCATTTTCAAGGGCAACTCTTGTTACTTTTTTAGGGTCAATAATACCAGCTTTTAACATATTTACATACTCATCAGTTTTGGCGTTATAGCCAAAATCTGCTTTCCCTTCTCCAACTTTTGCCACAACAACAGAGCCTTCAAGCCCAGCATTTTCGACAATAGTTCTCAAGGGTGCTTCTACGGCACGAGCAATAATTTGAATTCCTGTGGCTTCGTCTGCATTATCTGGTTTGATGGTTTTGAGGGCAGCTTTTGCTCTCAAAAGGGCAACGCCTCCGCCAGCTACTATGCCTTCTTCGACGGCAGCACGAGTGGCATGAAGGGCATCATCAACACGGTCTTTTTTCTCTTTCATTTCTACTTCTGAAGCAGCACCAACATACAATACCGCAACACCTCCTGCTAATTTGGCCAATCTTTCTTGTAATTTTTCTTTATCATAATCAGACGTAGTAGCCTCCATTTGACCTTTGATTTGATTGACTCTGTTTTTGATCAAATCGGCATCACCTGCACCGCTCACAATAGTTGTATTGTCTTTGTCTATCGTAATTCTTTTGGCGGTGCCAAGTTGTTCGAGCGTGGCATTTTCTAGCGTAAAACCACGTTCCTCCGAGATTACGGTACCGCCAGTTAGAATAGCAATATCCTCGAGCATGGCTTTTCGGCGGTCGCCAAAACCTGGGGCTTTTACGGCTGCAATTTTGAGGGCACCTCTGAGTTTGTTGACTACTAAAGTTGATAAAGCCTCGCCATCAACATCTTCTGCAATAATCAAAAGGGGTTTTCCAGATTGTGCTATTGGCTCCAAAACGGGTAATAATTCTTTTAGCGAAGATACTTTTTTGTCATACAAAAGGATGTAAGGACTCTCTAATTCGACTTCCATTTTTTCTGGATTTGTGACAAAATAGGGTGACAAATATCCTCTGTCAAATTGCATTCCTTCAACAACATCTACATAAGTATCTGTTCCTTTGGCCTCTTCTACGGTGATTACGCCTTCCTTTCCAACTTTTGCGAAAGCGTTGGCAATCAATTCGCCAATAACTTCGTCATTATTAGCAGAAATTGAAGCTATTTGTTTGATTTTCAGTGAATCGCTTCCTACAACTTGGGCTTGTTTGGCCAAATCTGCCACAATGGCTTCGACGGCTTTGTCGATGCCTCGTTTCAAATCCATTGGGTTTGCACCTGCAGCCACATTTTTGAGTCCTTCTTTTACTATGGCTTGCGCCAAAACAGTTGCCGTTGTGGTGCCATCACCAGCCAAATCATTGGTTTTTGAAGCTACTTCTTTGACCATTTGTGCACCCATATTTTCTAACGGGTCTTTCAATTCTATTTCTTTGGCTACAGTAACACCGTCTTTTGTCACTGTTGGTCCGCCAAAAGATTTGCCAATAATCACATTTCTCCCTTTTGGTCCAAGTGTAACTTTTACGGCATTTGCCAATGCGTCAACGCCTCTTTTTAGGCCGTCGCGTGCTTCTATATCAAATTTTATTTCTTTTGCCATTTTGTAGTTTGTTTATTATTTGAATAAAAATCTATAGTATTACTATTTTAAATTTTTATTGTTTGAAGTTAAAAATTAAAATTTTATACAATTGCCAAAATATCATCTTCACGCATGATGAGATAATCGACTCCTTCATGTTTCAAATCGGTGCCTGCATATTTTCCGTATAATACGGTGTCGCCAATTTTGACGGTCATTTTATGATCTTTGGTGCCATTTCCAACGGCTTTTACAGTTCCTTTTTGGGGTTTTTCTTTGGCTGTATCGGGAATAAAAATGCCCGAAGCCGTCTGTGTTTCTGCCGCCATTGGTTGAATCAAGACGCGGTCTGATAGGGGTTTGATGTTCATTTTTTTATTATTTAAATTATTTGATTAATTAGCTTTCAGAAATTGTGCCAATACGGTTGCAACTGACATTTTTTCATAAAAAAATGCCAGCATTGTCAAGCTGGCATTTTTTTGTTTTTGTACAATATTATTTTGTTGCTGGTGTAGCTGGCGCTGGCGTGGCTGGCGTGGCTGGAGTAGCGGTTTGGCTGCCATCGATAATCTTTGAATCTGTATTGCCGCTATTGAAACTCAAACTTGACAACAAGATTAAAACCACCAAAATTGTGGCTAATGTCCAGGTACTTTTGTCTAAAAAGTCTGTTGTTTTTTGTACGCCACCCATTTGTTGAGATCCTCCTAATGAAGAGGAAAGTCCGCCACCTTTTGGGTTTTGCACCATAATAACGATAATGAGTAAAAAACATACGATTGCGATTAAAACTAAAAAAATTGAAAACATATTGATTATAATTAATTGTTATTTTGCTGTAAAATTTTTATATCCGAAATTCGGTTTGCAAAGAAACTAATTTTTTCTGGATATTTCAAAATTAAAATCTCATAAGCTTGAATTGCTTTGAGATATTTTTTTTGTTCGAGATACACTTTTGCCAAAGTTTCGGTCATTAATGTGGCATTATCGAGGGCATTATTTTCAAAAACTACTGCTATTGTTGCTTCTTTGCTTATTGGTGGTATTTTTGGATTGTTTTTTATAAAAGTATCTATAAGGTCTAATTTTTTTTGCCTTTCTGTAAAAATTTCTGGTTCAATTGGGTTTTTTTCGGCATTTTCTACTCTAATTATAGGCTTGTATGCTGATAATTGCAGCCATTCTTGAAAAGAATGTTTTTCGTTTTTAGAAAAAAGGAGTGGTTTTCCAATTTCCAAACGGTTCTCGATGGTGCTTGGAATTGCTTTTTGAAGGTTTTCAAAAAGTTGATTTTCTAGCGGTTGTTGATCTTGAAAACCAACTTCATTAGATTTTTCGACTATATTTTTGCTTTCTGTAGGTATTGATCTGATAATTTCTGGTCCATTGACCATAATTTCGTTTATTTTGGCTTCTTTTTCGTCAAAAAAAGCTTGTTGCAAACTCGAAAAATGATCTGAAGTAATAAATTCAAACAATACAGATCTATCTGCAGTATAAGCAGCTGTTTGTTTGAGAGCCGAATTGTATTGGTAGCTTTCTTGGTTATAAAAATTTTTGAGTTGTAAAGCTCTCGCACTTTGAAAATAAGGAAATTCAGAAACGATTTTATCTAAAATCAAACCATGTCGCTCTTTGATAGCGTTGGGTTTGTTAATTAAATATATAAAATCGCTTGTGTTCATTTTTGTGTTACTTTTTTACCATTTTGCTAATGATGCGTTAAAAATATCTTGTGTAATATGTTCAAAAATTTCATCGAGTGCAGCCGTTAATGCGCCTCCAACAAGTTGTTCGTTTCCTGGATAATCTTTAAAAAAAGTAAATTTTTTGTTTTCAAAATCATCTGCTTCTTTTTTCTTGTTTGTGAATCTCACGTTTACTGTTATTGTGAGTCGGTTCTGAGCGGCTTTTTGATCTGCGGTAGCGGTCATAGGGCTAATGCGGTAATCTGATATTTCGCCTTCAAAAACAAGCTCTCCGCCTGCATTTGTGAGGCTCAGATTGGTTTGGTCTTGAATCAAATTTTGTAGTTTTTGTGTAAATTTGCGATCAATACCGGGTTCTACCAAATCTGCATTGTTTTGAAAAAAGTTTACCTGAAATGTTTTGGCATCAACTTTTGCACCTGTAAAATTGTAGATATTACAGCCGGTTAGTGTCAACAAAAAAAGCATTAAAACAACAAACGGAATTTTTTTCATGGTTTTTAAAAATACAAATATAACACTATTTTTTTTTATCAAACTGATTTTTGAATCATTAACCCTGCATAACCGCGATAACGCACTTTCGTTTTTGGTCATATCATTGGGTTGTGCTACACTTTGTTGGAACGGATTAAAATCTGCGCTATCCTTAACGCGTGTATTTTTGTTAAATTGGAGCGATCGGGATTTCAAGCTCAACTATACTCTGGATGTTGACGCAGTGATGTTAAATAGGATTTAATTTTTCAGTTCTTGCTTTTCTTGCCAAGAAAACGTTGATTTTCTTTTGGTTATAAACCACTTATTTTCTATTTTAATAAATTCATCATTATAATAAATCCCAAAAGTTGTTTTGATTTTTTTTCCGTTTTCTGTTCCAATAAGCGTTACTAAACAATAAGAAATTCCTTTTGCATTATTTT
>JAYTNQ010000178.1:0-4271 GCA_043748255.1 Bacteroidota bacterium | reverse complement strand
TCTCCTCTTATTTTTGAAATTTCTTCACTCATATTTCCAGCAAGGTAATTGTTTTTTATCATATGAACTGTTTTTGAACCAATTAATATCATAAGAAGATTGTCATCTGGGGTAAAATATGAAAGTTCGTTTGGAATGACCGCATTTTCTGGTAAATTTACAGTCAATGACATTCCCGATACTTATTTGTATCAGTAAATGTTTATATCGTTTCATAAACATATACACAGGACTAATGAACAATAAATAATAAACAATAAATAATGAATAATGAATAAAATATAAAGACAAATAATTAATTATAATAATGGATAATACTGTTTCATGGTGTGTAACAGACATTTTTGAGTATGTAATTAAATATCATAATAATACAATTTCTTATTCAAAAGATATGACATTAAAACCCACGGGAAAATCCACGCAAAAAGTTGACCGTGTTGCGTGTAATGATGTTACTACTCGACTCAATGCTGGTTTCATCAGTCACCATTAGAAGAGGTTTCTCTTCTCCAAACGAACGAACATTAGTACTACGTGGTCTAACAATGATATTGCTGAAAAGTTTCGCCTCCAGAAAATGTAAGCATTCCTCCAATGACTCCAATAATTCGCTCTTATCGTGATCACGTAATAGTTCCTTCATACTCTCGATATTTGCACACACTTGTGTGGTCAATTCCCCACCATTTTTCAGGTCTTTTACGTGTGTCTTCAAATATTCACAATGGTTCGCGACATCATCTATTTTACTGCGAATATCCTGCTTTACGGCTTCGTCCATGTCGTTCCACATTGCTGGTGCTGTTGGTCCAGTGTACTCATCTGTTGGATTTGACACGAACGACACGAGATTTCTGTATGAACGTAGGCAGAATGGTTTCTTACGGCATTCTGGAAAGACGAAATCCATTGCTTTTGACTCGGCTTTTACGGCAATGTCCCTCGCAGTCACTTCACTTACCTCGTCAAGCATCAGTGGTGGTGAAGTCAATACGAGTTGGAAATCAAGAAACTTCACACATTCCTCAAGTGCTTCGACCAGATCGTCTTTTACCTCTGAATCACACGCCATCAAGAATTCCATCAACTCGTCGACACTTCCAAAAGCGGTGTTGTTGATTACATTATCAATTTTTAAGTCCTGAATATGCGTCTTCAGATACATAGAATTAGTTTTCATGAAATCTATTCTGTCCATTATTTCTAACTTTACATTATCATCAAGTTCATTCCAATAAATCGGAGCAAAACTACTCGTATTGTCAGTCGTAGGATTAGAAACAAATGAAAGCAAATGCTTGTAAGACCTCAAACAATATGGTTTTCTACGACACTCCGGGAAAATGAAGTCCATTACCTTTACCTCAGCTTTCATAGCAATGTCTCTCGCACATACGGAATGATGGGATTCAACAACTTGCTCTGGAACTACAACTTGCTCCGGAACTACAACCTGCTCTGGAACGACAATCTCTTCCAATCTGGCGTCCTTATCCACCAATTCTTGAAGTAAATAAGTATTCTCGTTTCTTAATGTTTCAACCGCTAAAGATAGAGATGTAATCTTGGCCATTAGAGACGCCATATCAGGTGACTGTTCGCTTAATTCAATTATAACATTATTATCTTCAACTAGGTTTCCAGACATTTTTGGTATATAGTATAAGTATACAATATTTTTACTGGTTCTAAAGATATAGAAACTTGCTAATATGATATATTAACTGGTATGACTTTGACTTTTCTAGATATATTCAAGATAGTAGTCGTTTTAATTTCTGCTGCCGATTTCATTATCTATGCGATGTTATTCTTGAGTTATATGATCTATGTTCCATTTAAGACAATTGAACTTAGCAAGAAAATCATTTCCATTGGTATAATGTTTTTCTTAATTATATTCAAAATATGTTATATTCCTATTTTTGTATCACCAATGAAGAGTGTTATAAAATATGATATACCTGGGGGGGAAATCATAATAACTATATTAACATACCTAAATGTTAGTTTCTCCATCATTCCATTGTTCTTATCCACATACACATTATTCTTGAAACATTTTGAATTATACAACAACGGAATACAAACTTATGAACGTGATAAAATTATCAATATCATAATGCCTATATACAACGAAAAACCACAGTCATTACTAAACGCTATTGAAAGTGTCAAAAAACTACATTATCCAAAAGAGTTAATTCATTTGTATCTAAGTTTTGATGAAGGTGTATTTGAAAACGGACACAACTCGTCAGCTTTTCTAACGATTTTGAGTGAGTTTGCATTTTTAGAAAGTGATACTAGAGAACGAATTGATTGTGTTGTTGATGGTTTACAAATATCAATTTGCCGTTTTAAGCACGGAGGGAAGAAAAGCGCCCAGTATGGCGCGTTTAAAGAAATGGAACTCGACAACAGAGAACTACAAAACTCATTGATATTCTTTATTGATTCGGATATTATTTTGAAATCTGATAGTTTGGACGAATTTACTAAATATATGAAATATTACGATAAAAGTGCATTGACAGGAATGATTACTTGTGTCACCAAAAACCAAAAATCATTCTTATCTTATTATCAAGATTCGGAATACATAAGCGGACAAATTTTTTGGCGAAATTTGGAAAGTTATTGTGGTTCTACGATATGTCTACCTGGTGCTTTTACAATCATGAAGTATTCGTTTATAAAAAAGGTAAGTGATGTATACTTTTTCGATGGTAATAAGTACACCGATAATTCAGATTACCAACGATTTTATCTTGGTGAAGATAGATATTTGACACACTTACTGATGGAAGTAGAGTCATGGCAACTTGGATTTTGCGAATCGGCGTGTTGTAAAACTTATGCTCCAGACGGAATATTAGAGTTATTGAAACAGCGTAAACGATGGTATTTGGGTCATTTATCTAACGATGTATGGATGCTCTGTTCAATCAATCTGTGGAAAATGTATCCATTATTGTCGTTATTCAACTTATTCAATAATATACGGAATGTTTCAATTTATATATATTTATTGTATTTCGCGTTCTTATTGAATATGGTCGGCACTTCTGTAATTCATTGGTTTATTTTTATTATACTACCAACAGCATTGAATTTTATATTTATAGTTTTGTATACTCTTAAAATCAATAGAAAAATGAATATCCCGTTTTATTTACTATTCATTATTTTCCAACCTATCATCAATATGGTGTACATGTATTACACTATTTTTCACATTAACGAAAATAGCTGGGGTGGGGTGAGGACAGTTCAAGATAAACCAACCATTGAAACAATACAAGAAAATAGTTTATAATGTCAAAATCTTATTTTACCGATTTTTTATGAACCTTTCTATTACGTCTGAATCACTAATCAATTGATCGACAATTACTCTATAAAATCCTCTAAATTCTCTCCTTCTTTGTTTCATCATATCAAGTGAAAACCATTCTAATTTTATTTTTTCGAATACCTTTGTTGATTGCAAAAGTTTATGATTCAAATTATCATACAAAAATTTGTGATTCGCGTTGTAGTATCTAATAAGTTTTTCATCATATTCCATCTTAAATATGTGTGTGTGATATAGATTACCATCATTATCAAAAGTGAATTTAAGATAACCGCCATTTGCCTTGATAAGTTTATTTATTTCACTTGCCCCGCCTAAAAATCCGCTAGTTTCTTCCGCCATCTCTCGTATTGCAGTTTTATATACATTAGTTTCACCCTTGTCCATACTACCTGCGAAATCACTCCACCCTTTTGCACTTTTTTCAGCTGGACTTTCTAAACCGAATAAAAAGTATAATTTGTTATTTATGATACAAGTTGGGAGACAACCTGCAGCCACCATATATACTATATTATTACATAAAAACATAAAATAATGGACAAAAAACGAATAAAATGATAGACACGAAAAAATTGATTCAGAAAAATCATTATTGTATTTGTATCACCGCAAACAACACAATTAAAACAATCAAACAATGGCAACAAAACAATCTATCGATTTCATTTATATGAAGTTCAATGAAGGACATTCGAAAATCGACCCACAGTTCAGGGCGTCTACATTTGAATATGAATTGGAAACAATAAGCAAGGTTGATGGAATGAATGTTAGAGTAATCATTCAATCATCTGTATTCAAGCGAAACGAAATTTTAAGTGCATCACAAAGACGAAATGGAAGAAAACCTTGTGTCTTGATTAATCACGGAATGAATTATCGTATAGAATGGAAGTATTACGACCAT
>JAYTNQ010000177.1:0-11151 GCA_043748255.1 Bacteroidota bacterium | reverse complement strand
TGCGATTCTTCTTCCGATTTCGGCCAAAGTAATGTGTCGTTGCGTACGAACCGATTGCTCGCGCATTAATTGTGTACGTTTTGCAGCGATTGCTTTTGATTCTCTTTCGTCTTCAAAAACATTGAATTTATCCCCGGCTGTAGCGGCTCCATCCAATCCTAAAACAGATACAGGTGTTGATGGCCCTGCAACCGTCAGTATTTTACCTCGCTCATCATGCATGGCTTTAATTTTACCATGATGTTTTCCAGCCAACATATAATCTCCAATTTTCAAGGTTCCGTGTTGTACCAAAATCGTAGATACATATCCTTTTCCTTTGTCCAAGAACGCTTCCACAACTGTTCCTTGTGCCGCTTTGTTTGGATTGGATTTTAAATCTAAAAGTTCAGCTTCCAACAATACTTTTTCCAATAATTCTTTCACACCTGTTCCTACTTTCGCAGAAATATCGTGGGATTGAATTTTTCCACCCCAATCTTCAACAAGTAAATTCATACCTGCTAATCTTTCTTTCACTTTTTCAGGATTGGCTCCCGGTTTATCAATTTTGTTGATGGCGAAAATAATCGGCACATTCGCCGCTTGCGCATGCGAAATCGCTTCTTTGGTTTGTGGCATGATGTCGTCATCTGCAGCAATTACAATAATTGCAATATCTGTAACTTGTGCGCCACGGGCTCTCATTGCCGTAAATGCTTCGTGTCCGGGTGTGTCTAAAAACGCTATTTTTTGACCTCCGTCGAGCGTAACGCCATAGGCACCAATATGTTGTGTGATTCCTCCAGATTCGCCAGCGATTACATTTTCTTTCCGAATATAATCCAATAGAGATGTTTTTCCGTGATCTACGTGACCCATTACTGTTACGATTGGTGCTCTAAAAAGTAAATCTTCATCTAAATCTTGTTCGGCATTGATAGCATCTTCGAGTTCTGTTGTGATAAATTCAACTTCAAATCCAAATTCATCTGCTACAATTGTTAATGTTTCGGCGTCCAAGCGTTGGTTCATCGTCACCATTATCCCCAATGACATACAAGTTCCAATGACTTTGGTAATAGGCACATCCATCATGGTTGCAACTTCACCTACGGTCACAAATTCTGTAACTTTAATGGTTTTACTACCTTCGTCTATGGCTCTTTGTTCGTCGTCAGATTTTTGACGGTGGGTATCTCTTTTATCTCTTCGGTATTTTGCTGCTTTAGATTTACTACCTTTTCCTTGAAGTTTTTCGAGGGTTTCTCTGATTTGATTTTTTACTTCCTCTTCTGTAGGTTCTACTTTTGCGGTTATTGCAGGCCGTGCTCCTTTTACAAAACCTGGTCTTGCTCCACTTTTATTTGCTCCAAAACCGCCTCCTGTATTTGGAGTAATTTTGTTTGGGTTTATCGCACCGGGCACTCCTGGAGTAGCCGGTGGGCGAGGTGCACCTGGTTTTGGTGCAATTCTTTTGCGTTTGTTTTTGTTGGCATTATTGGCAGCAGCTCCCGGGTTTGCTCCTGGTTTATTTGGAGTAATTTTTGGAGTTTCTGATTTCTTTTTCGGTTTGTTAAACTGTGCCAAGTCTATGGTTTGCCCAGTAAAAGTGGCACCTGTGAGTTGAACATATTGAGTAACAACTTCTCCTGGAGCTTCAACTGTGTTTTCAGGTTCTGCTTTTGGTTTTTCAATCGCAACTGGAGTTTCTACCATCGTTTTCACCGCTTTTTTCACGGGTGTTTCTTTGGGTATTTCGGCAGTTTCTGATTTTATAATTGGTTCTGAAGGTGCTGGTTTTTGAATTTCAACTTTTGTGGCTTCAACTTTTGGAACAATTTGGGCTAAAACTACTGCTTTTTGAGGATTCAAATCTATTGTACCCACCTGCTTTGGTGCTTGTACGATTGATCTTGCTCGAATGATTTCTTGCTGGCGCAATTTTTCTTCTTCGACTTTTCGTTTTTCATCTTCAACTTTTTCACGCTCAATACGCAGTGCTTCTTTTTCTTTTCTTTTTTCTTCGCCTACCTCTTTAGAGGCATCTTTATTGCCCTTATCGCCCGCAAATTGGTTTTGAAGAATTTTATACTCGTTGTCAGATATTTTCGCATTTGCATTTGATTCTACAACGATGCCTTTATCTTTTAGATAATCGACAGCCCTATCTAACGAAATATTTAATTCCCTTAAAACTTTGTTTATTCTTAAAATTCTCTCTTCAGACATATAACCTTTTTAATTTTTCTTTTTTTCCTTTTCGCTTTTTGAACCAAAAAGGGGTAACCTTTATACAAAACGATTTACACGTTAAACTCGTCTTTTAGTATGCGCATGACATCCAAAATCGTTTCTTCTTCAAGATCTGTTCTTCTTGCCAAGTCTGCTACATCTTGTTTGAGGATACTTCGAGCAGTGTCTAAACCAATTTTTGCAAATTCTTCTATAACCCACGCTTCAATTTCGTCTGAAAATTCCGTCAATTCTACGTCATCTTCTTCATCTTGAATAACACCTTCTCTGATTACATCAAGCTCATATCCTGTAAGTTGACTAGCTAATTTGATGTTGTGACCACTTCTTCCAATAGCTTTTGAAACCTCTTCTAATTTCAAAAAAACCTCGGCTCTCTTGGTTTCTTCGTTTATTTTTATAGACGACACTTTGGCCGGACTCAATGCACGGGTGATATACAGTTGATTATTGGTCGTATAGT
This sequence comes from Bacteroidota bacterium, assembly GCA_043748255.1. Taxonomy (GTDB): domain Bacteria; phylum Bacteroidota; class Bacteroidia; order Flavobacteriales; family Flavobacteriaceae; genus Flavobacterium. The sequence goes on along the minus strand of JAYTNQ010000177.1, from coordinate 8,453 downwards.
TGATAACATCTATATTCTCATTGCCCAATTCTCTTACAATTCCATGAATACGAGATCCTTTCATGCCTACACAAGCGCCTACAGGATCTATACGGTCGTCATAAGTTTCTACCGCAACTTTGGCTTTTTCGCCTGGAATTCTCACTACATTTTTTACAATAATCAATCCGTCAAAAACTTCTGGGATTTCTTGTTCAAATAATTTTTCTAAAAATTTTTCAGAAGTTCGAGACATTATTATTTGTGGCTTATTGCCTTTTAACTCTACACTTTCAATAATACCGCGCACATTATCACCTTTTCTAAAAAAATCTGACGGAATTTGTTTTTCTTTTGGTAAAACAATTTCGTTGCCATCATCATCTATCAAAATTACAACTCGTGGACGAACGTGATGTACTTCGGCGGTATAAATTTCGCCAACCAGATCTTTAAATTGCTTATAAAGATTGGTGTTATCGTGCTCATGAATTTTTGAAATCAAGTTTTGTCGCAAGGCCAATATGGCTCTTCTTCCCAAATCTATAAGTTTTACTTCTTCAGAAACTTCTTCACCTATTTCAAAATCGGGCTCTATTTTTCGTGCTTCTGTAAGCGTAATTTCTTCGTTTTCAAGGTCTAAATCGTCATCGGCAACAATCACACGGCGGCGCCAAATTTCCATATCTCCTTTGTCTGGATTGATAATAATATCAAAATTATCATCTGATCCAAATTTCTTTTTCAATGCATTTCTAAATACATCTTCTAAAATCGCCATAAGCGTTACACGATCGATGAGTTTGTCGTCTTTAAACTCTGAAAATGAATCGATTAATGCTAAATTTTCCATGCCAACTTTTTAATTAAAATGTTACTGTAACAATTGCTTCTATTATTTCTAAATAAGGAATTTCTTGTGTTTTTTGAACGGTTTCTTTCCCTTTTCCAATTTTTTTTGGTTCTCTTGCTTCCCAAGCCAATATAATATGATCTTCGGTTGCCTTTTCCAATGTTGCTTCGATTGTGGTATTTGCCAATTTTACAATCAACATTCTACCCACATTTTTGTGATATTGCCGTACCATTGTCAAAGGCGAACCTACGCCAACAGAGGCAACTTCTAAAGAAAAATCTTGCTCCTCCCGGTCTAAATTGTGCTCTATCGCTCGACTAACGTCAATACAATCTTGCAAAACCACACCGTTATCGCCGTCTAAACTCACAATGATTTTGAACGAATCTGTAATTGTCAAATCGGTCAAAAAAACACTCGGTTTTTCGCTCAATCCTTCTTGCAACAAATTTAATACTTTTTCTTTAAATGTCATATTTTTTATAAAAAGAGGGAAGCATTGCTTCCCTCATTATCTATTTTTAAGAAATAACGTTGCAAATATAGTCTTTTTTTTATTAATCAAAATTTTTGTTTTCGTTTTTATATGATTTTTATAACAAATTATATTTTTGTTTTTGGCTAACTATTTGATTTATAACGAATTAAATTTTAATATTTTAAAAATATAATTCGTTATAAATCAACAAGTTAACAATTTTAAGGCTATTTAATCCTGAACTATAAAGTCTTTTGAATCCTCTTTTTGAAATTCGGGTTGTATATTGGTATGATTGATTTGAAATTTTTCAAACAAAACAGCTTCTACTTTTTCGAGCAATATGTTGAATTCGCTCATTTTGATATCGTTGGCACAATCAAGATGCGCTTCTAGATGCAACTCATGATCGTTCAAATGCCATACATGAATATGGTGTAGTTTGCCAACGCCACCAATTTTGTGAATTTCGGTTACAATTTGATTTATATCAACATGTTTTGGCGTAAAAAGCATCAGCATTTGTGTTGACTCTTTGAGCAAATCATACCCAATTACAATCAAATAAACGGCAATGGCAAATGTCAAAACACTATCTATCCAATATATTTGTAAAAAGTGCATTAAAACGCCACCAACCAATACCGCAAATGATGCCATCATATCTGTAAACAAATGAATATAAGCAGACTTCATATTCAAATTGTGATTGGCATCTTTTTTAAGTACCAAGGCTGAAATTCCATTGGCAATAATCCCCAAAAGAGAAAGCCAAATCACTAAATTTGACTGGATTTTTTGTGGATTTGAAAATCTATGCACTGCTTCAAAAATTAAATATATCGCTACAATCATTAGTGTAATGGCATTTACAAAAGCCGCTAATATTTCGGCGCGTTTGTATCCAAATGTTTGGTCTATTGATGCCTCTTTTTTGGACAGCCGATTGGCAATATAGCTAAAAAGCAATGCCAAAACATCTGAAAAATTGTGAAGCGCATCTGATATCAAGGCCAAACTACCAGAAAGCAATCCGCCAATGATTTGTGCAGTTGTAATAATAACGTTTAAAATTATAGAAACAAGCAAATTTTTGCTCGAAGACTGATGTTGGTGTGGCATTTTTTAAATTAATTACAACAAATTAGCAACTTTTTGGTTCGTTTTTCTTGATTTTGTCAACTCTTGTGGAATGTCGACCACCCTCAAAATTTGTTTTCAAAAACACAGCAACCATCTCTACTGCCTGTGCAATTGAAGTAAAACGTGCCGGAATACTTATAACATTTGCATCATTGTGTTGTCGCGCCAAAACTGCAATTTCTTGTGTCCAACAAAGCGCAGCTCGCAAATTTTGATGTTTATTGACGGTCATTGCAATGCCGTTTCCGCTGCCACAAATCACTATCCCAAATGTGGCTGCTCCGGTAGATACTGCGGTGGCTACAAGATGCCCAAAATCTGGATAATCGACGCTTTCAAATGTGTCTGTACCAAAATTTTCAACATCATATCCATTTGATAATAGCATCGCAACGATGGCGGTTTTATATTCTGGTCCAGCATGATCGTTTCCGATAGCAATTTTCATATTCAATTGTTTTTTTTATCTTTACAAAAATAATCAATGTTGGAGAACTTTTTTATAAAAAATCAAAAAAAATGAAATTTTCTGGTATTATCAATCATTTTGAAAAAAACGCCTTGGCCTGGCACATACATATTCCAATTCCAGCTCAGATTTTTGAGAAAATGTTAATTGAGTCTCCAAACAAACGCATTATTTGTAACCTCAATAATAGTCATACTTTTCATTGTGCGATGATGCCAAAAGGTATTTTTCATTATATTTTGTTGAATGCCGAAATTTGTAAGAAGTTACAATTGAAACCAAACGATACCGTTATGGTCGAAATTGAACCCGATAAATCCATATATGGAATCAATATTTCTGAAGAAATGCTTGCGGTTTTAGATAGTGATGACGTGGGCAAAATCCTTTTTGAAAAACTCAGTCCAGGTATATTGAGAAGTACGATTTATTTGCTCAATAAAGTAAAAAACCCTCAATCTCGTATCGAAAAATCATTTGTAGTTTTGGACCATCTCAAACGTAATAAAGGCGTTTTGGTTTTTAAAACGCTAAACGAAGATTTTAAAAACTACAAAAACAATATGCGCTTTTAGTTATCACAAACTGCTTTTTATCAATTGATTAATACAATAATTTTTTGCTAAAAGTATAATGCAAACTCACATTCCAGTTGAAATCTTTGCCACTCAATTCTGTTTTGATGGCTTTGTTGATTATGGTCGAAACAGAAAATGGATTTTTTAAATTTGAAATCGTCAAGCCAGAGGCAAAATAGGTGCCCACATTGTGATCTGATCTTAAATAAAACAATTGTGGATTAAATCTCAACTCAAAATTAGATCCCAAGCTCAAGTGAGAAAAATTGGCGTTCAACGATAAAAATGCGGTGTCTTGTGGACCAGAAATCTGCAATCCTTTTGCAAAAATGCCATACAAACCGAGGTTGCATTTTTTATTAAAAACATAAGTCGGAATCATTTCAAAAGGCAAAAATCTTTGTCCAACCAAAACATTTTCTTCAACGCCATTGTTTATTTCGATGGTATTCTTGAAAGCAATTGCTGGCAAATGAGCTCCAACTATAAGTTTGAATTTGCTATAATCTATCAATTTATATCTCCAAATTAATACAAATGACCAAGGTTTTCCTTCTAAAGAGTAACGAATCTCTGGATCAAAACTAAATTTTTTTCCTGCAATAGAAAATGTTGCAACACCGGCAGGTTTTCCTAATGTAAAAGTTGGTATTGCCGAAAAACCATTATTGGTGATACTAATATTACTTCTAAAATGTATGGTGTCTTTGATATTTTCATTTTTTTGACCAAAAACAAAAACCGCCGTAAAAAGCAAGCTTATGATAATGCAGTTTTTTAAAAATTGTTTCATTTGTTTATATTTTTTGCAAATAAACAAGAAAAATTAGAATTGAATAAATGAATTCCAAAAAAAAAAAGACGAAACGCAGTTGTTTCGCCTTTTTTTGATTCAAATGAGATTATTTAAACAATACAACTCCTGATGCAACAATATCTGTAACATATCGTTTTTCGCCATTTTTGTCGTCATAAGTTCTATATGAAAGCTTGGCCTCAACGCCAATTTCTTTGCCTTTCACGACATATTTTTCGATGATTTCGGCAGTTTTGCCCCATGCTGTTATGCGATGCCATTGGGTTTCTTCGATTTTCTCGCCCTTGTCTGTTGTATAAAAATCGTTTGTAGCCAGTGTTACGGTGGCAACTTTTTTACCGTTTTCTAATGTTTTAATTTCTGGATCGTTTCCTACGTGTCCAATTAATTGTACTCTGTTTTTCATTGCATTCATGGCGTATAATATTTAATGGTTTTATAAATGTTGGTTCGACTATCAAATCAACGGTGCAAAGATGTAACTGCTTCAAAATCTTTGTCGGTTAAAAAACATTTAATATCGTTTGAAATTATTTGTAAACGTTTGTTGTCGATTATTTATTTTTTAAAATGCTGATTATTAATTATTTATAAAAAAAACTCCGAAATATTTTTTTAATTTTTTTTACAATAAAAAAAGTATAACAAAGAACATAAAATATATAAGTCACAATTTTACCCTATTTTGAAAACGATTTAAAAAAATGTAAGTTTGTTCAAAATTACTAATTATGAAAAACATCAAATTTTTGGTGCTGTTTTTGGTCATAAACGCTACCGCACAGCAAGGAGGAATGTGGATTCCTTCTATTCTAAACGCTCTAAACCAGTCTGAAATGACGCATTTGGGAATGAAAATGAGCCTTTTGGATATTTATAATACCAATAAATCAAGTCTAAAGGATGCTGTACCACAGTTTAACGGCGGCTGTACCTCTGAAGTAATTTCAAACCAAGGGCTGCTGTTGACCAATCACCACTGCGGTTTTGATGCGATCCAAAATCATTCGAGCATTGAGCATGATTATCTTACAAATGGTTTTTGGGCTTTTGCCAAAGCAGACGAATTGCCCAATCCAGATATGGTTGTTACGTTTGTTATAAGTATCAACGATGTGAGCAAGCAAGTGCTTGACGGTGTTGATGTTATTGTTTTGGAAACAGACAAACAGAAAAAAATTCAAGAAAACATTACCAAAATTACTGCAAATTTTAAAAAAGAAAGCTATCAAGAAAACAAAGTGCGAAGCTTTTTTGAAGGCAATCAATATTTACTTTTTGTAACAGAAACCTTCAAAGACATTAGGCTTGTAGGAGCCCCACCATCTTCGATTGGAAAATTTGGATCAGACACAGACAATTGGGTTTGGCCACGTCATACGGGCGATTTTTCGTTATTTAGAATTTATGCTAACGCCAAAAACCAACCTGCAGCATATAGCAAAGAAAACATTCCATATACACCAAAACATTTTTTACCCATTTCGATAGATGGCGTTCAAGAAAATGATTTTACACTTGTGATGGGATATCCAGGGCGCACTCAAGAATATTTGAGTTCGTTTGCCGTAAGTCAAATTGTAACGACTTTGAATCCTGCAAAAATAGAAATTCGCGACACAGCCCTGAAAATCGCTGATGGTTTTATGCGCAAAGACAACGCTATCAAAATTCAATATGCTTCAAAATATGCGGGAATTGCCAATTATTGGAAAAAATGGATTGGAGAGACCCAAGGTTTGACCAAATCAAACGCCATCAGCATCAAACAAATTGAAGAAAAAAAGTTTCAAGAAAATGTTGTAAAAGCAAAAAAACAAATCGAATATGGCAACTTGCTTTCAGATTTAGAAAAAAATTATATTGACCTAAAACCTTTTGCGCTAAGCCGGGATTATTTTAATGAAGTGATGATTAGAAATACAGATTTGCCATCGCTGGCTTTTAAACTATATCAATTGGAATTGCTTTTGGCTTCAAAAGGGGAACAAGCATTTCAAGAAAAAAAAGCCACAATTTTGACAGAATTGACAGATTTTTATAAAGATTTCAACCCAGAAGTAGATCAAAAAGTTTTTGAAAAACTGATAGATTTGTATGCCAAAAAAGCCCCAAAAGATTTTTTGCCAAACAATCTGAAAAATTTAGATATAGCATCAACTTCAACTCAATTGTATCATAAATCAAAATTGATAAATATTGAAACACTAAAAAACTTATTGAATGGTGACAGCAAAACCGTTTTGGAACAACTAAATGCAGACCCGGCTTATATATTCGTGAAAGAAATTGCCTCTCAATATGCGATTGATATCACACCAAAATTAGACGAAATTAATCTAAAAATAGCTTCATTACAACGTAACTACATGAAAGCACAATTAGAATTGAGCCAAAACAAGCGGATGTTTCCGGATGCAAACAGCACTTTGCGTGTAACTTATGGAAAAGTGAAAGGATATGCGCCAAAAGACGCTACCTTATATACATGCACAACTTATCTTGACGGCGTGATCGAAAAATATATTCCTGGCGATTATGAATTTGATGTACCCAAAAAATTGATAGACCTATATAATAACAAAGATTATGGTATTTATGGTCAAAACGGAAAAATGCCAGTTTGCTTTATTGGAACCAATCATACCACCGGCGGAAACTCTGGAAGTCCTGCAATTGACGCTTATGGCAATTTGATTGGACTTAATTTCGACCGAGTTTGGGAAGGCACGATGAGCGATATTCATTATGACCCCAATATTTGTCGCAATGTGATGGTCGATGCGCGTTATGTTTTGTTTATTATCGACAAATTTGCTGGGGCAAAAAATTTAATCGAAGAATTAAAATTAGTACACCCAAAAAAAGTAAAAAATAAGTAATTGATTTTCAGTATTTTGAATATTATTTATATTAAAAAAAATAAATAATTTAACTTTTTTTTAATATTTTAAACTTTGGCACAGTAATTGTAAAATGAATTATCGTTGTTGAGATTGATTTTTGAAAAAAAAATTAAAATTTATTTTTACTTTTAAAAAAAAACTTATCTTTGCACCGAATTAATAATTAACCTTTTAAAAAAAAATTAAGATGAAAAAAGTATTTTTAACTTTAGCATTATTGGCAATGGTAAGTGTAACCGTTGTATCTTGTAAAGACAAAGCTGCAGAAGAAGTTGCTCCAGAAGCTACAGAAGTTGCTGCTCCAGTAGAAGCTGCTCCAGCAGTTGACGCTTCAGCTACAGAAGCTGCTCCAGCAGCAGATGCTTCAGCTACAGAAGCTACAAAATAATTAGAAATTAATTTCTAAAAATTTTAAAAAGCCATGCAATGCGTGGCTTTTTTTTGTTTAAAAAAATAAAATTTTAATATTAAATATTGTACTGCTTTTTAGTAAATTTGCAAGATAATTGAAATCCTAAAAATGAATAAATTATTAATCGTTGGAAGCGTTGCTTTTGACGCCATCGAAACCCCTTTTGGAAAAACTGACAAAATTTTGGGAGGCGCAGCACCATTTATTGGTCTTTCAGCCTCGTTTTTTAATATTCAAACTGCCATTGTATCTGTAGTAGGTGGCGATTTTCCACAAGAATATTTAGATTTACTAACCAGCAGAAACATTGACATTTCTGCAATTGAAATTATCAAAGAAGGCAAAACATTTTTTTGGAGCGGTCGTTATCATAACGATTTAAACTCAAGAGATACGCTTGAAACGCAGCTAAATGTTTTGGGAGATTTTAACCCAAAAGTACCACAAAATTTCAAAGATGCAGCAGTAGTTATGCTTGGTAACTTGCACCCAATAGTGCAAAGCAGTGTTTTGGATCAAATGACACAAAAACCTAAACTTGTGGTGCTTGACACCATGAATTTTTGGATGGATTGTGCACTTCCTGATTTACTTTCTGTTATCAAACGTGTTGATGTAATTACGATCAATGACGAAGAAGCAAGACAACTCACGGGCGAATACTCTTTGGTGAAGGCTGCTGCCAAAATTCACACAATGGGACCCAAATATGTGGTTATCAAAAAAGGCGAACATGGTGCCCTTTTGTTTCATCACAAAGACATTTTCTTTGCTCCGGCATTACCGCTCGAAGAAGTTTTTGACCCAACAGGAGC
>JAYTNQ010000176.1:0-1548 GCA_043748255.1 Bacteroidota bacterium | reverse complement strand
CAAATACAAATTTGATGGGATAGTTTGTACAGATTGGGGATTGATTACAGACACCAAAATGGGGCCAGTAATCTGGCCAGCAAGAGCTTGGGGTGTTGAAAAATTGAGCGAAATTGATCGCGTAAAAAAAGTAATCGAAGCGGGATGTGATCAATTTGGTGGTGAAAACTGTCCTCAATATATAGTAGAATTGGTAAAAAACGGGCAAATTTCTGAAGATCGAATAAATCAATCTATTCGAAGGTTATTGCGACAAAAATTTCAATTAGGCCTTTTTGACAAACCATATATAAATATTGCAAAATCAACACAAATTGTTGGGCAGAGCAAATTCAAAGAAATAGCCGAAAAAGCCCAAAGACGATCCATGACGTTGCTGAAAAATGAATATCAATTGCCGTTATCAACCAAATCGAAATTGAAAATTTATGTCAAAAATATAGATCCAAAAGTAGCCGTCAAATATGGAATAATTGTTGATTCGGCAGAAAAAGCAGACTTTGCAATAATAAGAATAAATACACCTTGGGTACCAATCGAAACAGATAATCCGTTTGCAAAAGGATTTCATCACGGCGATTTAGATTTTAAAGAAAATGAAAGAAATGAAATTCTAAAATTATGTCAAACAACACCTACAATTGTGGATATATATCTAGACAGACCCGCTGTTTTTCCTGAAATAAATGCTGCAGCCAAAGCCGTTTTTGCAGATTATGGCGCAAGTGATAACGCTTTGATGGATGTTATTTTTGGGAAAGCAAACCCAGAAGGAAAGCTGCCATTTGAGTTGCCTTCATCAATGGAAGCCGTCAAAAATCAAAAAGAAGATGTACCTTATGACTCAAAAAATCCATTATATCCATTTGGATTTGGGCTACGATATTAGAAAATAAAAAAGCCTCCCAAAATGGAGGCTTTTTTTTAAAATCCTAAAATTGAACTTACATAAAATGGTTTTATTCGCCAATAATGCTAAGATAACGCTCTAAACCTTGTTTTTCGATGTTGGCTACAAACATCAAAAAATCATCGTTTTTACCGTTCGTTTGCGCATTTTCGAGAGCACTATAATAAGCCATTCTGGAATCAAAGTCACCTTTGATATTGGCAATAACATAACCACTTTGAAGCAAAATCAAATTCATTATCAAACGAGAAGTACGACCATTTCCATCAATAAAAGGGTGAATTGTTACCAATCTAAGATGCATTTCGGCAGCCAAAATCACAGGATGAAGCAATTTTTTGTTGGATTCAAACCAAATAAAAAAATCTTCCATTTGTTTTGCAACCAAAAAAGGTTGAGGAGGCGTGTGACCACTGCCTTTTATCAAAACCTGAACATTACGATAACGTCCAGCATCATGAGGCAAAATGCCACGCAAAATCAGGTTGTGAATAGATAGCAATTCACGCTCAACAATATTCGCGTTTTTATCCATCATAGCACGAATATATTCGATTGCATCCTGATGATTAATCGCTTCAAGGTGCTCTCTCATAGATTTGCCAGAAACAGTCAAACCCTCGTTGATGACCAAATCT
>JAYTNQ010000175.1:0-1553 GCA_043748255.1 Bacteroidota bacterium | reverse complement strand
ACAATGTGCTTGACGACCCGCTTACACCATTGGTTTTGAATGTTCGAATTACTGTTTTTAATGACCTTTTAGGCAACAACTATTTTAGCGATAATAATTTGCCCTTTGGAGAAAACGAATTTATGGAAATCATCAAAAACTTAAACTTAGATTTTAAATCTAAAAATATTTTTTTCAAATTTTTAGGATATAGTTATCATAATTGTGACTTTGCAGACCTCACAAATGCAAATAGAGATTATGCCCACAATGCTATGAACACTATAAATGAGCACGATGCCATAAACATAAACTTTGTAAACTCGGTTGATACGGTATTGGGAATCCCAACCCCAACCGCATGTTATCAAATAAAGGCTGGTTATGTAGCTATTCTTGGCGTACCAACCATCATTATTTCTATGCCAAGATTTAATGAAGTCAAAACTTATGAGTCGAGTAACTTTCAGCTTGTACCAGATAAAGTGCATTTGATTTCGCATGATATGGGTCACGTTTTAGGGATTGATCATCCAAGCAGGGGTGCCACAAACTCAAATATGGCAGTTGAGCCTTGTGAACATGTAACCAGAAATCCAAACGACGCTTCGTATAACGCAACCACAACAGGAGATTTTATAGTAGATACCCCTGCACAAAAAGCCGGCTATGCCCCTTCTGATTATTATAAGCTTGATTATCTAGACCCATACTTTATTCAATATGATGGCACACTAAAACCAAAAGGGCACGACGAAGCCGATAAAAATTATGATTGTGCAGGTACACTTTTGGATTTTTTAAACATCAAATATGGCAATATAATGGTTTCTGTGTATAAATATGACCTAGACTTTCAAGATAATTACCCAACCCAAATAACCCCATATTTCACAGATGGTCAATATCAAGCGATGCGAAATTATATTATTAGCCCTATGAACAGCTCGTCGGGTGTAGGGCTTGGAGCTGCTATTACACATGTATTTAGCCTGTATCAACCTTTCAAAGTAACAGACATTGTGGGCAATCAAATATTTAGTACAACCGATGTGGGCAACGGTCTTGCTGAAGTCTGTAGATATGCTACTCAATCTTTTACTTTTCAAAGGGGATTTCATTATGAGTTTCCAGAAAATGTATTGCCAGACCCTACTTCGGTAGATATAGATATTACCCCTTTTGTAGAACATCCACCATTTAATTGCCCTGTAACAATATTAGAATTGGCACCTGGCACAACAAATTTAGAAACCAATACAGGAGAGGCTCTAACGAAATGTAGATATATAGTTTGTACCACAGAGCCTTTTGTGAGTGGCTTTATCTATTCGACCGAAGTTTTGGGTTCTATGCACATTACCGTCGAAGAGTTGGACGCTATTCAGGTAAAAGACCCTCGTCTGTATGATGAGTTGATGCAGCATTATTATTATATCATCAAAAAAACAACCGCCACTGGTGCAGAAACACATGAAACGATATACAAAAACTAAATTTTAAACTCGGCTGCTATTGTTGCTTTCTATAATAGCAGCTTTTATTTTTCGATTATGAAAAAATTATACTTTTTT
>JAYTNQ010000174.1:0-11309 GCA_043748255.1 Bacteroidota bacterium | reverse complement strand
TCAGATATTTGAGAAATAGACATAATTATGGTCGAATATTTGACTACAAATGAGTTGGCATATTTTGGAACATTAGCAAACTCAGACAAATAAGTATCACCATACATATTGGTGAGTTGCAAGGCAGCTCCCAAAAACATCGAAAACACAAAAAACAACGCCATTTTGTAGGTGCCAAAAAGTTTGAAAGCATCTAAACCCATTTTCTCAGCAAAAGAAGCGTTTTCAGAAATTAATTTCTGCGGTGGGCATTTTGGTAAAAAAAACGAATAAACTCCCAACAAAATTGCAGCAAACGCAGCGATATAAAACATATTTCCAGATGCCTTGTTGCCAGACAAATTGGTGATCCACATGGCCGCAATAAAGCCAACAGTACCCCAAACCCGAATAGGAGGAAATACTTTTATTACATCAAAATTATTGGTTTTCAATATGTTATAAGCCACCGAATTAGACAAAGAAATAGTTGGCATATAGCACAACATCGCAGCAAATATCACCCAATAAAAAGTAGTTGGATTATCAATCTGCGGAATAAAACAAAGGGCAATACCACCCAAAATATGCAAAACGCCATACAGTTTTTCGGCGTTTATCCATTTGTCTGCCATAATACCTGTAATGGCTGGCATAATGATCGACGATAATCCGAGGGTAGAAAAAATAGCACCAAAATCGGCACCGCTCCAATGTTTGGTAGCAAACCAATAATTTCCAACGGTAATGAGCCATGCGCCCCAAACAAAAAATTGAAGAAAACTCATCAAGGTCAACCTACTTTTGATATCCATTTGTATATTTTTTTAATATTATTGTGATTTTTTCAAGTCGTAAATCTAATATAAATTTCTGATTACTCAAATTTAAGTTAGCTTTGATTGTACCAAATCCAAAACCAATTCAAACTGCTCGGTTTTATCCATGTTTGAATTGTCAATTTCGATGGCATCATCTGCCTTTCTTAGTGGTGAATCCTCACGATGTGTGTCAATATAATCTCGCTCTTGCACATTTTTGTGCACTGCTTCAAAAGTTAAATTTGGATCTGATATACGCAGCTCTGCAAATCGTCGTCGTGCACGCGTTTCTGCACTTGCGGTCATAAAAATTTTGAGTTCGGCATCTACAAAAACAACGGTCCCTATATCGCGACCGTCCATCACGACACCTTTGCTTTTTCCCATAAACTGCTGTTGTTCAACCAATTTGCTACGAACTTCAGACACCTCGGCAATGCGACTCACAAAACTCGAAACTTCGATTGTTCTAATAGCAACTTCTACATTCACATCATTCAAAAACATTTCAGAAAAACCCAAATCCTGATTAAATCGAAACTCCAATCTTATGGCGTCAAGACCTAAAACAAGGGCAGATTTGTCAAAAAAATCATCAGAAATATAACCATGTTGCATCGCAAATAACGTTATAGCCCGATACATAGCCCCAGAATCTACAAAAACATAACCCAATTTTTGAGCCAATTGCTTGGCCAAAGTGCTCTTTCCTGTTGATGAAAAACCATCAATCGCAATGTTAATTTTTTTCAAAATGAATTTTTATTTAAAAAAAAAACAAAAAATTTGCCTTTTTTAATATTAATTTAGATTACAAATTTACTTATTATTTTTTTATAAACTTTTTTGTTTCAAAAAAATCATCAGATTTTAAACCAATTATATACAAACCTGAAGATAAATAACTTATATCAATTTTTTGATTATCAACAGCATTTTTTTGTTCTAAAACAAGCTGTCCTTGCAAATTAAAAATTTGAATGTCAAAATGTGCCCTTAAGCAGTTGACGATTAGGTATTTTGAAGCCGGATTTGGATAAAAATTAAAAGCAGGAATTGTTTTCCTATCATTTTTAAGAACTGTGTTTTCTAAAACACCAATTTTAAAGTCATCAAAATAAAATCCATCTTCGTTTACTGCACTATCAGTACTAAATAAAAACCTCATTTTGATTACTTTTCCAGCATAATCGTTCAAACTTATTGACTCTTGTATCCATGAATTTTGTTCGCCATCATACAACGGTTCTAAAGGTGTGCCCGCCAAATTTGTATATTTTCCGCATTGCGATACCCAAGTTTGTCCATTATTTGTTGAAACTTGAAATTTTACAAAATCCCAACTTTTTTCCAAATTCCATTTGGCGGCAAAAGAAACTGCTGCGCCAGATTGTGAGGTTAAATCAACCGAATTGCTCAACAAAATGGTTTTGGTTTGATTGTTTTGATAGGTCGCATTTGGCGAATCTGTGATTGATGCCCCCGCCGAAACAAAGGCCTCTGTGGTAGTTGACCAACTATTTGATGTAAAATTTGCCCCGAGCGAATTGCAATCTGATGCTAAAACGGTTTGCAAAAAACCAAATTTTTTGTAGCACATTTTACGTTCTACAAAATCGCCGTTATCAACCAATATTTCATATACAATATCATCTCCACTCGCCGTTCCGTTTGCTATTTCTATTGAAATTGCTCCAGATATCGTATCCATTAATGCCAAATTTGAAACCACAATTCCTGGGCCAACACTTGCTATATTACTCGAAATTGGATTAATGCTCACCGTATAATTTCCACCCATAGCAATGCCCAATCTTGTCAGTTTAAATGACGCATCCAAAACAGCAACATTGCCCAAATATTTGGGCGAAATATCATTGATTTCTACAAAATCTAATGCCAATTTGGCAACGGTCAAGTTGCTATACATCATTTGATTGCATAGCGGCAAAATCATAGTTGAAGCAGGCCAAAACGAAGACCCAATCTCGGGAGTAAACGCAAAAATTTTATTATGACCCATGGTTTGACCATACATAAAATCATCAGAATCACCCGATGCTGCATACAAAGATGCTGCTATTTCGTTCACATAATTATTTTCTTTAACCATCGTTTTTGATATCGTTTGATAATACAAATCGTCCAACGTAGGCACATTCAAGTCATATCCAAATGGATATAAAAGCAAATTGCTGTAAGTATGTGCATTCAAAGCAAATTTAAAATCATGATTTTCAACAAAATAACGCAAGGCTTGGTTTTCTGGTTCAGAAAAAGGAGCTTCGCCAGGAAAAGTTTCACCGTCTGCTGTTGCAGAAATTCCCGTAGTGTTCCAAATACTCAAAAGCGGATCGCCATCAATCCAATAATCATAATTTCGATTATTATCAACGCCAAACAATCCGTTTGAAAAAGCGCGTCTGTTTTTGCGCCACATACCGCCACCATCGGGATTAGTAGTTTCGTTATACACATATCCATCCGGATTTACAACCGGAACAAAATACAATTCTGTATGATCTACAATCGCTTTTACCTCGTTATTTGTAGCATAATTTTCTAACAAATACCACATATAAAATATCGTTTCAGACAACGAAATTGGCTCGCGAGCATGATGCACACTCGTGTACAAAATTTGAGGTCGCGTCGAAGCCATTTCTGGATTTTTGGTGATTTTGACAAACTCTATTGGTCGATTTTCTTGTGTCACAAAATTGCTGATAGGTTGTCGAGCACCTATCAAATCCGGATACAAAGCGTGCATTTCGTCCAATTCATCGTGCATTTGAGCATAAGTAAGATAGCCGCCCATACTGCCCAAATTAAAATGAATTGGCGTTTGATAAACCCCAAAATCATTCAAACAACCCACATTTACAGGAGTTGCAAAAACCGGGTTTTTATTTTGATTGCTATAAAAATTCTGAACATTATCGATTACAACTTCCACCTCAAAACCCAAATCACGAGCAATTTTGAGTTCTGAAATCGAAAAATCACATTCCACAAAACAACCCTTTTTATACAAACCATGATCTATAGCCAACCCATGGGCTTGCAAAACCATCAGGTTTTCGGCTGTTTTATAAAAAATTTTCGCCCGCTGAAAAACCGCTTCTTTGACTTGACCAAACCCCAAAATTGGAAACAACCAAAACATAAAAAAATATTTTCTCATAATACCAATTATAACATTATCCAATCGTCATTTTTTTTAAATAACTGCACAAACATATCCAATAAAATCGATAAACCAATACAAAATTTGCCTTTTTATTTGGGCGTGCCCCTTTCGGGTCGGTCTCCGGCTCCCGCTTTTTGGGCTGGCTGAAAAACGCCAGCCCAAAAGAGCTCCGCCTCTGCCCTCACGCGTGTAGTAGCAAGACAATTTTTAGCCAATAGCAAATTCACTTTCAAAAAAAAATATTATTTAGTTGTATTTTATAGTTGTTATTTTGGTATTGACTTATATACCAAAATCAAATTATTTCGATATGGCTTTAAAACCTAAAACTTATAAACAAAAGCAAACAATTTGATAATATTTAATTAATTCAAACTGCAACATATCAACTTTTTTATTTATACTTTTGCAGTATCAATTTTAAACACATAAAATATGAAAGCACATCTACACTATTTTGGCACAAAGCAATTGGTTTTTAGCCTGTTGCTCTTGGTTTTTGGAAATCTAGCTTCGGCACAGACCAACCCTGCTCCATACGATTTGACCAACACTTTCTCATTTACTGGCTTTGCGGCAGGTACTACAACAGCCTATCCAACCTCAATGCAAGGACATAAATTTGCTGCGGAAGTAACCGCCTCAGGAACAGGAACTGCCGATTTGCATAATACTGGTACTAACGATGTTGTACTGTCTGCAAATTCGGCTTTGATTGGTTCTGGAAATATTAGAAATGAAATAGGCTTAGGAATCAGTATTTTGAATAGTGGTACTAATAATTTTGGTGCGCTTGTAGTAGCACTGAATACTACCAATAGAACAAGTGTCAAAGTAACTTTTACGGCTGCACAATTAACCGCACCTGCGGCTGGAGCAACAGATAGAATCAGCGCAGTAAGATTGCAATATCGCATAGGTGCAACAGGTTCTTTTACAGATGTAGCGGGCACAGATTATCTGGGTTCAAATACTTTAACATTAAATGCTCCACAAACGTTTACCAATATTGCGCTACCGGCAACCTGCGATAATCAAGCAATTGTACATGTACGTTGGGTTTATTATTTATCAAGCGGAACTGCAAATGGACGTGATAGAATTTCGTTAGACGAAATTTCGATTACTTCATCTCCGGCAGCCGCAGCACCAGCGATTACGGTTACCGGAACGCCTCTAGCCAATTTTGGTACTGTGGTTGTAAATAGTTTTTCTACATCACAAACACTAACAGTCAATGCGGTTAATCTTACTGCCAATGTAACGGTAACGGCACCTAACACCGATTTTCAGGTCAGTGCAGACAATATCAGCTTTGGTGCAACGGCAACTATTCCGCACACTGCAGGAACGATAACGGCATTGCCATTATATGTTCGGTTTTCGCCACAAACAAGCGGTGCAAAATCTGGCAATGT
This sequence comes from Bacteroidota bacterium, assembly GCA_043748255.1. GTDB lineage: Bacteria > Bacteroidota > Bacteroidia > Flavobacteriales > Flavobacteriaceae > Flavobacterium. The sequence goes on along the minus strand of JAYTNQ010000174.1, from coordinate 5,901 downwards.
AGCTTTTACTTCCACCCTAGCAAGCACAATAAATGCGGCCGTGGCTGGAACAGGTCAGCCACTCAATTCTAATGTTTCTGATATAATTACAGATGTAGCTTTTGTAACACCAACAAATATTGCTTATCAAACCTATCAAGCAGCCGATATCACAGATCTTAATAGTATTGAGGTAGGAGGTTTTACATTGGCCGACGGTGGCGCGACTTTAGATGCAGATGCGTTGAAAACACAGCTTACAGACATCACTTTTTCAGTTTCTAATTTTGCAAATATTAGAAAATTGGCCTTGTATGATGGCATAACCGAATTGGCAGAAATGCCTGTAACTTCTGGCACCGTAAGCTTTTCGGGCTTGACCCTTGAAGCGGCAGATAATGCCACCAAAAATTTTAGACTAAGAGCTACCTATAATAGTGTAGTGATTGATAACCAACAAACAGTATATGCCATTACAGCAGCAACGGCAAACCCATTGTTTTCTACTTTTGCGGCTACCAATGCAGGTGGTGCAAGCACTACATCAGCTTCGGCAGATAACAGAATTGCCGTTGTGGCAACAGCGATGGTCTATACAACACAGCCAACTTCAACCAACATTAGTGCCTTTATTACGCCATCCGTAAAACTGAAATTAGTAGATGCACTTGGCAATTTAGACCTAAATTATACCACCCCAATATTAATGACTTCAAGTGGTGCCTTGGTTGGAACACCAATTTCTGCAACCTCAGATGCTTTTGGAATCGTTACATTTGCAACTTTGGCACATAGTGCTTTGCAAAACGGTGTAGTTTTGACTGCCACTTCGGGGGCAATATCAACAGATAGTAATGCTTTTGACATCAATAAAACTATTTTTTCAAACACGATTACAGGCACAAATCCAGGACTCACAAGTCCTTATACAGCTGGGCAAGTGGTAGATCCATTGCTTACCGTTTCTGGAATTGTGAGAGGTCCAGGCATTGTTGGTGCAAGTGCAAATGATCGTTATAGTGCCAATACTTGGGGTACAACAGTATTTGATGCGACCAAATATTTTGAATTTGTGCTTACGCCAAATGCAGGATACCGGATAGATTTGAAAAATTTTATTTATACAAATCAAAAATCGTCCACATCTGGTCCAACCACTATTTTGATGCGCTCGAGCGTAGATAGTTTTACGGCAAATATTGGTTCGTTATCGGCATCAACAACTGCTACTACTGCAACAGTAGATTTGTCTGCGGCTGCCTATCAGCAACTTACATCTGCCGTTACGTTTAGAATATACGGTTTTGGTGCAACGAGTCCAGGATCAACTTTCAGTATCAATGATTTTATTTTTAATGGAAATGTAATTTTAAGCCCGATACCATCCGTTGCAACTTCGGTTTCGAGTTTGACAGGTTTAGATTATTTGGTAGGGCCAAATCCGTCAGCGGTTCAAAGTTTTACAGTAAGTGGGGCCAATATGGTTCCTGCAAACGGCAGTCTGAATGTGGCACCAAGTACACCAGATTTTGAAGTTTCGTCAGACAATATCACTTTTGGATCAACTGCAACATTAGTATATAGCACCGGTACTCTCACAACTGCACCCGTATATGTTCGCCTCAAAGCTGGTTTGACAGCCGGAGTTTATAATTCGGTTATTGATATCTCGGGTAGCTCTGCTCCTGGAGTAAGTGTAAGTGTACAAGGCACAGTAAGAGTTCCATTTGCCATACCTTATCACAATACTTTGGGTACCTCGACAGAGGTTAACACCGCAATCGGTCAGGGTTTTAGCATTTCGAGTGCAACATCAGCTGGAGGGTATTTGAATATTGCACAAGGAGGAAGCATCAGTACCCCAATCATCAATTTTTCTGAACTCAAGACAATCGAAATCGATTTTATGGCTTCGACATTTGGGGGCAATAATGGACAAATTGTTGAGCTTCAAGTTTCTACAGACGGAGGCAGTACCTATACCATTGTGGGTACACCACATTTTGTTAACGTTGTTGGCGGTACTTATTTATCTTTTCGTGACCCTATCGATTTGACGGTAGCACCATTTAGTACGGCAACCCAAGGAAAATTTAGAATCAAATTGACTGGTGGAACAAATAATGCTAGATTAAAAGAATTAAAAGTAGCACATGTAACCAAGTGGACTGGAGTTTGGTCAAACGGTGAGCCTACAATAGATGTTATTGCCCATTTTGATGCCAATTATACTGCTCTCACAGATGTTTTTGCCAAAAGGGTAAAAGTAATTTCGGGTAATATTATTTTCACAAGCGGAACTACTTTGCATCTTGACGAAGAAATAAAAGTTGTTGGTGGTACCGTATTTTTTGAAAATAACGCCAATATGATGCAAATTAGCAATGATGCCAACTCTGGCAATGTTACTTTTGAACGTAATGCGAGTTTAAAAAGATTGGATTATGCCTATTGGTCTTCGCCCGTAACGGGTCAAAACTTGGGCGCTTTTTCTCCTTTAACACTTACAAACCGTTTTTATACGCTAAACGAGCTAACCAATGCTTTTGCATGGATAGACCCAGCGCTAAACTCTTTTAGCACTGCAAAAGGATATATGATTCGGGCACCAAACACCTATTTGGTTACTCCACAAACATTTGGTGGCTTGTTTACGGGAGTGCCTTTTAACGGAAGTTATTCCGCTACAGTTTCACATTCCGGATTGGGATACAACTTGATTGGAAATCCATATCCATCACCAATATTAATTTCACAATTTTTTGTATCTAATCCAACCATCGGAACGGTATATTTATGGGCACACGTGACTTTGGGCGGTGGTATTAGCAACTATGCTACCTTCAATGGAAGCGGATTTGCAGCACCAGCAGGGGGCGCAATACCGAACGGAAAAATTCAAATAGGGCAGGGATTTGTTGTGAATGCGCCAGTGCTAACAACAGCAGTTCTTTTTAATAACGCCATGCGGATAGACGACCATTCTAATCAATTTTTTAGAAATGCAACTACCACAGAAAAACACCGAATTTGGTTGAATCTTGAAAACGAAACGGCTTCTTTGAATCAAGTTTTAGTGGCTTATGTTGAAGGTGCTACAAATGGAGTTGACGTGCAATTTGACGGAAAAATGATCGAAAACAGCGGTTCGCTTTTGTATAATATTCTTGATAACGAGGCATATACTATCCAAGGAAAGGCTTTGCCTTTTTTGACGTCAGATGTTGTAAAATTGGGTTTCAAAGCATCGGCAGACGGCACCTATACCATCACCGTTGACCATGTTGATGGCGTTTTTGCCGATACACAAAATGTTTATTTGAAAGACAATTTGACTGGAATTGTACATGATATAAAAGCCAATCCTTATACATTTGCCGCAATTGCAGGAAATGATACTACTAGATTTGAATTGGTTTATGACAATTTGTTGGGTACACAAAATCCTGTTGTGGCAAGCAATAATTTGATTGTGTATAACCAAAACGGGGTTATCAACATCAATTCAGGTTCAAATAACATAAAAACTGTAATGGTTTTTGACCTCCGTGGTCGTTTGTTGTTCGAGCAAAATAATCTCGATCAAACAACATTTGCTGTTCCAAGTTTGAGAATAGCGCATCAATTGCTTGTGGTTCAGATTATTTCGGGAGACAATACCACAGTTAGCAAAAAAGTTAGGTTTTAATAATTAAATTTTAGAAAACAAAACGTTCAAGAAATTGGGCGTTTTTTTTTGATAAATTTTAAAAAATTGCTACTGCTGCAAGATATAAATTGGGTATTAATCAATGTATTTTGACTGTGGATTTTTAAATAGCTTTCAAAATTGAAAATGCAAGATCAGATTTGAATTGAGATTTGTTGTTTTAAAAATCATAAATTTCAATTTGCTATAATGTGGCTTTATAGAATTTTCCCCTTTATTTGATAGTTGATATTTTTTGCGTATTTGACACAAAAAAGTCTAACATCGCCCCGATGCAGCGGCATCCTTTTTGGATTTTCTTTTTCAGAAAATCCAAAAAGATATAGCGTGCAGCGGGACAGGTAGTGTGTTGTAGGGGTGGGTGTGCGCCAAAAAAAAGATACGTTTATAGTTTTAGAATTTCAAATTTTTGTTTATTTATTGGTTATTTCGCCATTTTTTGGTTTGCTCAAAAATATTTTCCAGGATGCGCTCCTCTACTTCGTCAAAATCAACATGACGCCTTGACATTACAATTCGTGCGGTTTCAAAAGCTTTTTTTGTGAGATAAGTAGAAAATCCCGAAGCGCCTCCCCACGAAAAACTTGGTACAAAATTGCGGGGAAAACCACTGCCAAAAATATTACTGCTCACCCCAACAACTGTTCCGGTATTAAACATCGTATTGATGCCACATTTGCTATGATCACCCATCATTAATCCACAAAATTGGAGCCCAGTTTTGGAAAAATTTTCGGTTTCATAATTCCACAATTTCACTTCTTCATAATTATTTTTGAGGTTCGAGTTGTTGCTATCTGCACCAATATTGCACCACTCGCCAAGCACCGAATTGCCCAAAAAACCATCATGTCCTTTGTTGGAATACCCAAAAAGGACCGAGTTGTTGACCTCGCCACCAATGCGAGAATGCGGTCCAACTGTGGTGGCTCCATATACTTTTGTAGCCAATTTTACTTGGGCATCTTCGCATAATGCAAACGGCCCACGAATCACGCTGCCTTCCATTATTTCGGCATTTTTTCCAATATAAATTGGACCTGTTGAAGCATTTAGGGTTACAAATTCCAAACGAGCACCTTGTTCAACAAAAATATTTTCGGGCGAAATCACATTCACACTTTTTGGAATCTTTTGAGAGCTTCTGTCTGCTGTCAAAAATTCAAAATCTTCTCGAATAGCCTGATCATTTTTGGCAAAAATATCCCAACTATGTTCAACGGTCAAACAGTTTGAGGTTAATTCAAAAATTTCATAATGATCAAAATCTACTTCTTCTTGTGTCTCTTCGGTATAAAAGGCAACCACGTCATCACCTCTAAAAATGGCTTGATTGGGGTTCAAATTTTCAATCATTTCGACCAAAATGGGCGTTGGCAAAAACGAGGCGTTTATCATGACATTGTTTTCCATCTCTACCATCGGATATTTTTCTGACAAATATTCTTCGGTCAAAGTAGTGGTAGTTGATCCCAAATATTTTTCCCATTTTTCTCTAATAGTCAATATCCCTATACGAATATCTGCTACAGGTCTTGTGAATGTAAATGGCAAAAGTGCCGTTCGGGCGGGGCCGTCAAAAAGTATATAGTTCATCTTTGAAATATTTTTGGTCGTAAATTGATTTTCAATTTTTTTCAAAAATAATAAAATTTTTGGTATATAATGCAAAAAACCTCTCAAGTTGAGAGGTTTTTGGTATGATTTGCATTGTCTTACTTTGCGATGTGTTTGGCATATTTGGTTTTAAACTTGTCGATTCGTCCTGCGGTATCGATAAGTTTAGATTTTCCAGTATAAAAAGGATGCGAAGTTCTAGAAATCTCCATCTTTACAACTGGATATTCTACTCCTTCGTGTGTGATGGTTTCTTTGGTAACGGCAGTAGATTTTGTAATAAAAACGTCTTCGTTTGACATGTCTTTAAATGCTACTAATCTGTAATTTTCTGGGTGAATTCCTTTTTTCATGGTTTTTCGATTTGAATGATTTGTTGTTGTGATGCTTTTTTTAAAGGTATCAACACCGCCTCATTTTTGTTTATTTTTAGTTTTTAATTTCAGCATGCAAATATAGCTTTTTATTTTATATATACAATTTTTGGTAGGTTTTTTTCAGGTCAAACGCATTAAAAACCATTAAAAATTAAAATAATTTATTTATTGTAATTATTTGAAATACAGATGATTATATTTGTTATAATGAATTAAATT
>JAYTNQ010000173.1:0-4345 GCA_043748255.1 Bacteroidota bacterium | reverse complement strand
TATTTTCCCTACCTTTACAGCATGAATGAATCTCAAATTTTTGGCATTAGAGCCATTATCGAAGCCATACAAGCGGGCACTGCTGTTGACAAAGTCTTTATTCAAAAAGAAATAACCGGCGAGTTAATGAAAGATTTGATGAAGGTTTTGAAAAGAGCCAACATCAATTTTTCTTATGTACCTGTCGAAAAACTAAATCGATTGACCCCAAACAAGCATCAAGGCGCTGTTGCGAGTATTTCGCCAATAGGTTTTATGGAATTAGAACAATTGATAGAGGCTACTCTTGAAGTTACAAAAGCGCCTTTGTTTTTAATCTTAGACCAAATATCTGACGCTCGAAATTTTGGTGCTATTATTCGCACCGCAGAATGCACCGGCGTTAACGGCATTATTATTCAAAAATCTGGTGCAGCACCCGTAAATGGCGATACCGTAAAAACTTCAGCAGGAGCGGTTTTTAACATTCCTATTTGCAAAGTGGAGCATATCAAAGATGCTATATTTTATTTGCAAAGCTCTGGCGTTCAAACTATTGCAGCTACCGAAAAAACAGATACAAACTTGTATGATATGGATCTAAAAGTTCCTTTAGCCATCATTATGGGATCAGAAGATAGGGGCATAAACCCATCTGTCTTAAAAATTGTAGATCATAAGGCAAAATTGCCGCTTTTTGGAACGATAGGCTCCCTAAATGTTTCGGTTGCAGCTGGTGCCTTTTTGTATGAAGTGGTAAGACAACGAATTTAAAACTAAATTGGTTTATATAAACGGCATATCTACATCGTCTTTAAAACTATAACATCCATGATCTGTTATAATTACATGATCAAAAACTACAATTTCGAGCAGTTTTCCGGCTTCAATCATAGTTTTAGTAATTCTGATATCTGCTTGGCTTGGTTTTAGTTTTCCAGAAGGATGGTTGTGAACCAAAACAACTGCAGAGGCGTTTATTTCTATTCCTTTTTTGAAAATCATTCTAACATCAGCCACTGTTCCTGAAATACCTCCGGTGCTTAATTTTGATTTATATAAAAACTTTGAAGCTTGATTGAGATAAATTACCCAAAATTCTTCGTGAGGCAAATCGCCCAACAAAGGTTGCATCATTTCAAAAACTTGCTTGCTGCTCGAAATAATTTTTACTATTGCGGCTTCTTCAACTCGACGACGGCGACCTAATTCCATTGCCGCTGCAATAGAAACAGCTTTGGCCTCTCCAATTCCTTTAAATCGCATCAAATCTTTCAAAGCCATTTTGCCCAACAAATTGAGGTTGTTGTCAACCGATGCCAAAATTCTTTTGCTCAATTCAACGGCACTTTCGTCACGATTGCCAGACCCTATCAGAATAGCGACCAGCTCGGCATCACTCAAAGACGACTTGCCTTTGAGCATCATTTTTTCACGGGGCTTATCGTCTTCAGCCCAATATTTGATTGAAAAGTTATTTTCCACCTCAAGTGTTTTTATGTGTTTTCTATTCGTTTTTTCAATTCCTCAAAGTTCAAACCTCCATAGTTGCCAGAACTCATCAACAAAAGAGCCGTATTTTCAAACTCTAAATCAAATAAAAAGCTTTTAAAAGCTATTGGATTCGTAAAAATAATCAAATCTTCACGGTCAAAAGCGTTTGCAATTTGTAGATACGAAACCTCGTCTAATTGTTTGATTTTGACAGCGTCTGGCGAATAAAAAACTACTGCTTTGTCTGCATATTGAAGCGCATCACGATATTCTATCAAAAAATCTGCATTCAAACTACTGTAAGTATGCAGCTCTAAACAGGCTATTAATTGTCTGTTCAAAAACTGTTCTTTTACTGCTTTTGTGGTTGCGGCAACCTTGCTTGGAGAATGGGCAAAATCTTTGAAAGCTACGGTTGTATTGCTTTCTGCAATTTTTTCTAATCGTTTTGAGGCTCCTTTGAAGCTCGCAATAGCCTCAAAAAAGTCGGCCTCATCTACACCCATGTTTTGACAAATCCATTTGGCACCTGCAAGATTGTTTAGATTATGTGCCCCAAAAACCGATATTGGCATATCTCCTTCTGGTGTATCAAGTAGCGTAACGCCGTTTTCAACTTTATAATTTGGAGTGTGGTAGGCTAATTTTCTGATAGGATTTGTAGCGGCGTCTGCCACTTTTCTTACAATTTCATCTTCGTCATTATAAACCAAAATACCACCATTAGTGATCATCGAAACAAAAATTTCAAATTGAGTGACATAATTTTCAAAAGTTGGAAAAACATTGATATGATCCCAAGAAATTCCAGAAATAAGGGCGATATTGGGTTTGTATAAATGAAATTTTGGTCTCAAATCTATTGGCGACGACAGATATTCGTCGCCCTCGAGCACTATAAAGTCATTATCATGTGTAAGGTGAACCATTGTATCAAACCCTTCAAGTTGTGCGCCAACCATATAATCTACCGCAATATTATGAAAGTGCATCACGTGCAAAATCATTGCCGTAATCGTGGTTTTTCCGTGTGAACCTCCTATGACAACTCGGGTTTTGTGTTTGGATTGTTCAAACAAAAATTCGGGATAGGAATAGATTTTCAGACCCAATTCTTTTGCTTTCAACAACTCGGGATTATCGGCTTTGGCGTGCATTCCTAAAATAATAGCGTCAATATTTGAAGTGATTTTGTCTGGAAACCAACCTAAAGTTGCCGGCAAAAGTCCATTTCTTTCTAATCTCGATTTTGAAGGTTCAAAAATGGCGTCGTCGCTACCCGAAACCTCAAATCCTTTGGCATGCAACGCCAATGCCAAGTTGTGCATGGCACTTCCGCCAATTGCTATAAAATGTGTTTTCATAAAAATGGATTAGAAACAGCATAACTGTTTTTTATTTTTCAAATTGTGCTTTTAATTTATTGGCTTTCTCAAGATCTTTTAATTTTAATACATACAAATCATATAGTTTCTGGTAGGTCAATTTAGATTTTCCGATTTCAAAAGCCATTCGGAACTTCTTTTCGGCAGTGTCGTATCTACCAAAAAATTCTTCTATTCGTCCTTTTGCCAAATATCCGTCAACGGGTGAAAGCTTCATGATTTCGTCTGCATAATGATTGGCTCTTGACTCGCTACCCCCCACAAAACCAGGTAGTTGAATATACAGCTCTATCAATGCCATACGAGATTCGATAGAGTTTGGTTTGAGCAAAATGGCCGTCTCAAAGGCTTTTCGTATTTTTGGAATATTTCGCAAACCTAAAAGCTTGTTGCCATCCTTTGTTTTCAAAGCCAATGCGCCACCATATTTGTAATGATAATTTGATTCTGAAGGTCGCAGGGTTTTTAATTTTGTATAATAAAAAATCGCCTTATCCCACTCTTTCAAATTGCCATTTATGTCTCCTAAATATTCTAAAACTTTGAGGTTATTGGGGGTTTGTTTTAACTCCAACTCAAAATAGGGTTGTGCCAATTCAAACTTTTGTTGGTTGAAAAGTGTGATTGCTTTTTCTAAATTGTTTTGAGAAAACATCAAAAATGGAAAAAATATAAATAGTAGCAATTTCATTTTTCAAAAATAATAAAATCGGAACAGTTGCAAATGCTTTTCTTGATTTCTTTTTAAAATAAAAAAAATAATTACATTTGTAAAAAAAAAATGATTACCAGCATCGATCAATTGGATTTTCAAAAAACATATTCGTATGCAGATTATTTGTTGTGGCAGATTCAAGAAAGGTTAGAGCTTTTTAAGGGTAAAATTTTCAGAATGAGCCCCGCTCCTAGCACTTTTCATCAAAGAGTCACTATGAATTTGACTGGTAGAATTTGGCATAAATTCAAAAATCATCCGTGCCAACTGTTTGCTGCTCCGTTTGATGTTCGGCTTTTAGACAAAAAAAAATCCCCTTTGGATAAAGATATTTTTACAGTAGTTCAGCCAGATTTGTGTGTGATTTGTGATCCAAACAAACTAGATGAGCGAGGTGCTTTTGGCGCACCAGATTTGGTAATTGAAGTGCTTTCGCAGGGCAATTCTAAAAAAGAAATGAAATACAAATTCGACCTTTATCAAGAGGCCGGCGTGCTCGAATATTGGATTGTAAACCCTGCAGACCGAACCTTGTTTATATACCAACTTCGGGATCAAATATTTGTGGGTTTGCACCCGCTTATTGACGAGGATGTTGTAAAAAGTCCTTTGTTTCCTGAATTGGATTTTGTTTTGGGCGAAATTTTTGAATAAAAAAATCCGACATTGAATCGGATTTTTTTTGAAGTTGAAATTTTCTACTTTACCAATGTCATTTCGTCAACAATATGTTTGGCATTTGAAAAATTTTCAATTACCCAAAGTACGTATC
>JAYTNQ010000172.1:0-1572 GCA_043748255.1 Bacteroidota bacterium | reverse complement strand
ATTCCTTTTTGGTTGGGTATTTTTTTGACAATCGAAATCATTTTTTGCAAAAAATCATGTTGTCCCAAATCTGTAGCAGGATATTCTGAAATTAATCCAGCCGTTGTGCCAACAATATTGTTTGCGCCATCCTGCCAACCCATCGAAAAGGGATATGCCGTTTCTACAATCATTATTTTTTTGTCGAAAATTGATGCCAGATTATCGAGTTTGGATTGTATAATATTTAGGTTTTTGTTGCCAAATTGTGGATAATATGAAAGGCCAATTACATCATAATCAATCGAATAAGGCTTAATTTTTTCAAAAAAGTAAAAGGCGTTTTCTATGTTAGAATGATGCAAAATTATTTTGGTTTGGCTTCCGTTTACTGCTCTAACTGCCTGAGTGGCACTTTGTACTAATGATGCATAGTTGCTCCAATTGTTGTTAAATTGGTTCCAAACTTTTCCAAAATTCCACAAAAAACCACTATCAATTTCATTTCCAATTTGAACAAAATCTGGCGGTGTTCCTTGCTTTTTCAAATCGGTCATGACTTGATTAGTATAATTGTATATGGCTATTTTTAAATCATCAAAACTCAAATTTTGCCATATTGCAGGAGGATTTTGCTGGCTTGGATCTGCCCAAGTATCAGAATAATGTAGGTCTAATAAAAATTTCAAATTGTTTTGTTTCAATTTTAGCGCATACTTTTTTACAGACAAAAAATCATTTTGACCATTTTGTGGGTTATACCAAAGTCTTAATCGAATTAGATTAACGCCATTTTGGTTTGCAAACGACAAAATCGATATTGAATTTCCTCCTATGTCTTTATAATCAATAGGATAGGCTTCCAATTCTGACTGAAAAGATAAATCTAAACCTTTATAAAACCCTATTTCTACTGGTAAATTTGGCGCACTATTTTCGCTTTTAGAACAAGAAATAATTAAAAAAAAACCAATCAAACATAATAATTTTTTCATTAATTAGAGGGTTATAAATTTTAAAATTTTCTTATAAATCCTAATGACCCAAATTTTCAAGCTCGTTTGGCCTGTGTTCATGTTTGAAAAGCACAGCAAAGGCAACGGCAATTGCAAGCGCATATAGGGCAAATGATAGCCAAATGCCATGCCAATCTCTTATTTGATTGGATGTAAAAAAGCTGTCGATCACTTTGCCACTGATCAACCCGCCAAAAAAAGCACCAAACCCGTTGGACATCATCATAAATAAACCTTGTGCTGAAGACCGCATTTTTGAATCTGTAGAAGTTTCTATAAAAAGCGAACCCGAAATATTGAAAAAATCAAAAGCCATACCATATACAATACAGGACATGATTATCATCCACAAGCCACCTTCAGGATCTCCAAAAGCAAACAATCCGAAGCGCAAAACCCAGGCCAACATTGATATGAGCATAACTTGTTTGATTCCAAAACGTTTCAAAAAATATGGAATTGCCAATATAAAAAGCGTTTCAGATATTTGAGAAATAGACATAATTATGGTCGAATATTTGACTACAAATGAGTTGGCATATTTTGGAACATTAGCAAACTCAGACAAATAAGTATC
>JAYTNQ010000171.1:0-4386 GCA_043748255.1 Bacteroidota bacterium | reverse complement strand
TTCAAAGGTTTTTTGGCATGGTTTGTTTGGCTTTTTGTTCATTTATTTTCCTTAATTACTTATCGCAATCGTATCAAAACTTTTTTCAATTGGATGGTGGCATATTTTGCTAAAGATCAATCACTTAGAATGATTTTTAGACCTGATAAAAAATAATTTTTCCGTAAAAATATAACGAAATTTATCTGCTATATTTTGAACTATAATTTATATTATGTAAAATAGAATATTTACATATTCAATTTTTTCTTTTCATATAAAGTTCATTCAAACCCTCGCCTTTACAAATTTTGTCAAAGCACTTTTCTATTCTTGATAAAATACTTTTAGACTGTTTTGGCTGCGAAAAATATATAATATAAGCCCGTTGACGACCTGCGGTTAGCGCATCAAAAGAGGTTTTAAAATCTGGAAATTCGACAAATTTTTGAAGCAATTCTATTGGCGAAACTTCTAATTTCGGGTTGAAAGCAACTTTTTCTCCACGCTTTTCGATTTCAATAGCTTCAAAAATATACGCCCTTAAAATATGCGACATTTCTATAAGCTGCTTTGAATCTGTAATTTTGAAAATCCTTGAAGATTGGGAACTTTCGCCCTGTTTTTCTAAAATTTTGTGATCATCGTTTAACAGCACACCTTTGAAAAAATTTAACGAACAAAAAGATTTAAAAGCACTTATCATTACAATGTTTTTGTCATTATAGGTATAAACAGGCATACTCCACTTTAAGGTTTCGTTAAGATTTGTTTCTAAAACAATCTGTCTAACTATTTTCAGTTCATTTTCCCAATTTTTAACTTTGCATTGAGGTGTCGCAAATAGCTTGCATCGACCACAGCCATCTGCAAGATACAAATCTATTTTTGTATTCAAATTGGTCATTTAACAAACTATTTTATTAGATTTTGATAAAAAACCTACATTAACAAAAAATGTCAATTTCAAAAATTTAATGATCTGTATCTAATTCAATTGCTTGAGTTGCTTTGAAAGACAGTTCCCAATTTGCCCAATTCATGACCACTTTTAATGGATTAATTTTGAAAATCAAATTTTCAATATTATCTTCAGTAAACACGGTATTTACTTTAATTCTTAACTGATCTTTTGATTTGTCATAGTTGGAATTACTTGTGTCATCAATATTTTTGTTGAAAATAATGGTGCAAGGTTCTGATCCTTCAGGAATTATATATAACGAATATTTACCCGCAGGCAAAAAATAATCATCTTGTATCATTAAAGCCTTGCTCGTTTCAAAAATAGTAACATGGCCACTACCAGGTACCCAAACTTTTGAATAGGGAACAAACTCGTCTAAAATCGCTCGCCCAGCTACAGCCAATGGCCCATAAGTGATTGTCAATTTTGTATTGCCGTCAATAATTCCAAAATTTGATGTTGTTAAAGCTTGTGTATGGCTTTGGCCATAAAACACCGATGATGAAAACATAAATAATGCTATCGCCAAAAAATTTCTTTTTAAAATCATTTTTTTTTAAACAAATATAAACGAAAATTATTTACAAGATTAATTTTTATATTAATTTTTTATTAAAATTTATGCACAAAATTTTTTAAATCAATTCAATTACCCTAAATTTATCTTTTTTAAGAAAGATGAATAGTATAGCAGAAAGAATCGCAGATTTTTTGGTAAATTATGCCCCGTTTTCCGAGTTAACTTTTGATGAGTTAACAAAGGTTGCAACTGACATACGTGTTTTTAACCTCGAAAAAAACCAAATATTGTTTCAAATTAACGACCATTTACACGACTGTTTTTATGTTGTTGCCAATGGAATAATCAATCTTTCGGTAATTTCTGATGCCGAAGAAACACTGCTAAACAAATGTCATTCTGGCGATATATTAGGATTGCGCCCTTTTTTTGCAAAAAATAACTATATGATGACCGCCAAAGCGCGTGAAGAAAGCCTTGTTTATGCCATTCCAATAGCAACTTTTAGACCTTTTGTTGCCAATAATTCAGAAGTTTTAGATTTTTTGTTACAAAGTTTTGCCAGTACAGCACCTGGAAACAACAATCAAAATAGCAAAAGAAAATTAATCAACGATAGTGTTCAATATACTGACAATCAGTCTGAAATGCAGTTTTTTCAAACTTTGAATTATCATTCAAATCCAATTTTGACACCCCCAACTGCTATTATTCAAAATGTAGCTCAAGCGATGACCGACAAGCTTTTGGGTTGTGCCATCGTGCATCAAAACAAGATGCCGATAGGTATTATAACAGATTTTGATTTACGCTCCAAGATTGCAAATGGTCGTTTTAATACAGCAACTTTGGCACAAAACATCATGTCATCTCCAGTATTTTGTGTGCCCGAAAATTTGTCATTAGCAGAAGCACAGCTATTTATGCTACGACAAAACGTTTCCTATTTGTGCGTAACTATAGATGGAACAGACAAAACCGAAGTTCGAGGCATCGTAACGCAACATGATTTGATTGAAGCACAATCAAACAATCCAGGTGTTTTGATCAAAGAAATTAAAAGAGCTACAAACCAAGAAGAACTTAAAATTTTGCGCGAAAAATTGTCGGAATTTGTTAGAACTTCTCTCGACAAAAAAATACCGCTACAACATATATATAGCATCGCCGGCGAAGTGATTTTTGCGATTATCAAACGCGCAATCGATTTGACAATCCTTGATTTGGGCTCTCCTCCTGCCCGCTTTGCGTGGTTTAGTATTGGCAGTCAAGCCCGAAAAGAACAACTTTTGCCTACTGATCAAGACAGTTTTTTGATTTTTGATGATGTTGCGGACGATAAATATCGAGAAGTGAAAAATTATTTTTTGAAATTAGCCAAAAAAACAACCTCAATTTTAGAATTTTGTGGCTTTCCAATTTGTCCAAATTCTCATATTGCAAGCCATCCAAATTGTTGTAAATCAATAACAGATTGGACAAAGCAATTTCAAAACTGGATCAACACACCCAGCGAAAATACTGAAGACATTGAAAGTATTTTCTTCGATTTTGAACTGGTTTTAGGGGATATAAAAATCGAAGAAAACTTGACAAGCACCATTTTAAATCAACTAAAAACCAAACAAAAATTTTTGGCATTTTTGGGTAATTCTGCCATAAAAAAGCCAGCAGCATTAAGCTTTTTTAAACAATTTAACACCGAAGAAGAAGGTCCTTTTAAAGATTTTTTTGACATCAAAAACCGTGCAATCACACCCATAGTTGACGCCGCAAGATTATTAATATTTTCGCACGAAATAAGTGGTTTCAACAATACTTATTTGAGATTCAAGCAGTTGGCAATCATCGAACCGAAATATGAAGAAATTTATTTAGGCGCAGCCGAATCATTTTTAACACTTTCAAAATTTAGAACGATAGAGGGTATAAAAAATGGAACAAACGGTCAATACATTGACCTGCTCGAAATGTCAAAATCTGACAAAGAAAAACTCAAAAACTGTTTTCAATCCACCAAAGATTTAGAAGAAATTATCAAAAATAAATTCCAACTCACATATTTTTCATAAAATGATAGATTGGCTAAAAAATATAACCCATAACCAACCAGAATTTTGGAAAAAATATGTTTCAAAATTTGACACAAAATCCAATCGATTTGTAGTTTTAAGCACCGAAACATCAGGACTGAATCCCGAAAAAGATGTCATTTTGGCAATCAGTTGTATAGGGATTCAAAACAATGCAATTATCGTTGGAGATAGTTTTGAAGTTGTATTAAAACAATATATTTTCAACCACGACAATGGTTTTTCAAACGAATATATATTTGAAAGCAAACAAAAAAAATTGTCAGAAACTGTTGCAATTGAAGCTTTTATCGATTATTTGGGTAATGCAATTTTGGTTGGACATCATATCAATTTTGATATCGATATGATCAATAATGCCTTAAAAAGAAACCATTGTGGCTCACTAAAAAACCAAGCCTTGGACATCGAAATTATGTACAAAAAAAGTATTTCTTTCAAAGATAACAAACCATTTGCTATCAACGAACTTACTGAAATTTTCAAAATAAACAAAAACGATCACATTTCTGCCGCCGATGACACGTTTTCTATAGCATTGTTGTTTTTGAAACTCCAAAATAGGTTGGATATAAAAGTTTAATAACTTCGATATTTAAATAAAAAAAAATCAAATTAAAGCACTTTTTGGCGCACAACTCCCCTATCACAGACTACCTGTCCTGCTGCACGCTATATCTTTTTTTGGTTTTTGAAAAAAAAACCAAAAAAAGGATGCCGCTGCATCAGGGCGATTTTAGACTTTTAGCGTTTTTAAAAACTCCAAAATTTTGATAAATATCCGTCGCTTCCTATCAACCGGAGTTTATCTCATGTATATTATAGGT
>JAYTNQ010000170.1:0-1583 GCA_043748255.1 Bacteroidota bacterium | reverse complement strand
GAAAACTGTACTTCTTTTGGTAATTTTTTGATTTCAAAATTGCCATTGCCAATATTCATCGCAACGGCACTTTCTTGAAAAGTAACTTGACGTTGTATCGCATTATCAATGACTTCTTTGTCAAAAATTTCTTGAAAAGATTTTTTAGAAAAATCGGCATAACTCAAATTTTTCTTTTTTATAGACGGAATTTGTTTGGCCAATTCTTGTTTCAAATGCAGGGTTACATCACGATGATCAACGGTTTGTGTGGTGATTTGCTCGATAGTACCGTTATTATCAAAATCGTTTACAAACAGTTTCATTGGGTTTGACACTGTTGCTTTATAGCTGGTATTGGTTCCTTTATTACCCAAAACAAGGTCGTTTTTGCCGTCATTATTTAGATCAACACAACTCACACTGTTCCAAAATCCTGATAAGCTGCTTAATGATGATTTAAAAACAGCTAATCTTCTACCTGTGTTTTTAAATATTTGGGGTGCCATCCAATCGCCAACAACAATCAAATCTTTTTTGCCATCGTTGTCTATGTCTGCCCAAACGGCATCAGTAATCATTCCAGCATCGTTTAGTTTAAATGCCTTTTTGTCGATTACGTTCGTAAAATTTCCTTTCCCATCATTTTCCAAAAGCAAGTGTTTTGGGGTGATTCCATATACGCCTGGCACACTTCGGCTGCCTACAAACACATCGGTGTCGCCATCATTATCAAGATCATAAGTTGTAATAACTGCCACATTATTGTTGGTAGTTGGAATAACCGAAGTGCTTTTTACAAAAATTCCTTTGCCGTTATTAAGATACAATCTATTGGCATAATTGGCTTGATCTGCCTTTTCGTTTCCTCCAGACCCTACCATCAAATCTTGATCGCCATCCTTGTCTGCATCAAAAAAGCAGGCAGCGGTATCTTCAAAAGCGGCATCGTTATCGAGAGCGGTTTGGTTTGTTGTGCTAAAACTTTCGTTGCCATTGTTGGTATAAATTTTGGCTGGCATTCCTTTTGCACCACCTACAAAAACATCGTCATCGCCATCGCCATCAATGTCTGCAATGGCAGAAGCTGGACCTTCTTGCGAAAGCATTTTGGAAATCAAGCCTTCATAATCAAAGTCGATAAAGTCATTTTCATGATGTGCAACCATCAGTGCTGGTTTTTCAGAAAAAAGGGTTTTAGTGTTTTTTTGTTTTGGTTTAAAAATTGCCGTGGCTGTGGCAATATCCAAATTAATAGTGCTATTATTGACAATTTTTTGTATGGTTTGTGTTTTGTCATTTGGCCAAATTACCCGAAGGGAGTCAATTTTTTTGGTGCCAATCCCAAAAGTCATCACATAATCGATAGAAGATTGAAAACCTCGAGTTGGAATGAGCTCTTGCCTCAAAATCTCGTTGGCTGCAAACAATTCTACTATGCTGCCAACGGCAAATTTGTTGGATTTTTCTCCTTTTAATTTTACTTTTACAAAATGATTTTGTTGGATTTTATTGCTATTATTTTGATACACAAATGCCGTTTGATTGACATTATTAACGACCAAATCCAAATCGCCATCGTTGTCCAAGTCTGCATAGGCCGC
>JAYTNQ010000169.1:0-1590 GCA_043748255.1 Bacteroidota bacterium | reverse complement strand
GAAATTCCAGAATATATGACTGGGTAATTTGAACTTGGTCCATCATATACCGTAAAGCTATCACAGCAGCTTTCGATGTCAAAACTATTAAAAATCGCTCTGATTCTATCGCCATTATTATTGGGAAATATGGTTTTGTAAAGATAGTCATAACTTGGATAATTTCCGTTTTGACCGCCATTATCATAAAAATGATCGCCTCCACAGTAATCTGCAAGAGTAGTAAAAGTGCCCGGCTGTGACCAATCTGACATACCGCCTAAACAAATTCCTCTAACATAAAAATTATAGTTTGTGTTTGACATCAAATTATTTGCAGAAAAATAAGTTGAATTTACAACAACTCCAACACCGGTTGGTGTTGATCCGGCGGGAACAATCTCTACTTCCCAAGAACTTGTGCCAGAGTAATCATACCAACTAAGTTGTGTTGTAGTTGAAGTAGTATTGTATGCGTAAAGATTTCCCGGAACAGTGGGGCAAGGCGGCAAAGGCTCACAAATAATGGTAGCATCCCATCCGCTAAAATTTGTTGAATTATCAGACGAAAATAAAAACGTCAACGCTCCAGATGGATCCGATGATGCTAATGTGCCAGGCGGAATACCATTTCCACTATAATAAATGTAATTTGTATTTGATACTACGGGGCCATTAAAAATGACCATGTAATCAGAATTATAATCGATTTCAAAAGTATTAAAGATCGCTTTGATTCTATTGCCTGCAGTATCTGGATATATTGTTACGGTTTTATATTCATTATTCAAATAGTTGCCTGTTGAACCTCCTGTATCATAAAAGTGCTCTCCGCCACAATAATTGGTCAATGTGCAAAAAATATTTGGCATAGACCAATCCGAATAGCCTCCTGAGCAAATTGATCTTACATAAAAAGTATAACAACTGTTTGATTCTAACCCTACAATTTGATAACTATTTGTGTTAATTAAAGTTCCAATCCCTGTGGGTGTTGTGCCTTGTGGCACTACTTCAATCTCCCATGCCGTCGCATTTGAATTCTCTATCCATGAAAACGTAGCGCTGTTAAAACCAATCGTGGATGCTGTTATATTACTCGGTCCGTTGGGGCATGCTGGCAATGTTTCACAAATAATGGTTGCATCCCAACCTGGTGCGCTTTGAAAATTATCTGATGTAAATACAAAAGTTAACGCACCAGAATTGATGTCAGTCGAAGCAAAAGTTCCCGGCAGTACATTCCCCGTTCCAGAATATAATAGTGGATAACTCTCGTCTGGCCCATTGTATATCCGCATAAAATCCCAACCATACTCGATGTTGAATGAATTAAAAACGGCTTTTACTCTATTTCCTGCAACATCAGGATATATGGTTTTGGTATAGTTTTCATTGTTTTGATAATTACCACTTATGCCACCTGTATCATAAAAGTGATCACCACTACAATAGTCTGGTTGGGTACAAAAAGCAAAAAGTTCAGACCAAACCGAGTTGCCAATTGTACATGGATTTCTAATATAAAAATCATAGCAAGTGTTGGGTAATAAACCTGAAATCTGTAAAGGATTTGAAGTAGTTGTAGTTCCAATTCCAGTTGGTGCTTGG
>JAYTNQ010000168.1:0-11484 GCA_043748255.1 Bacteroidota bacterium | reverse complement strand
CAGATACACAGATTGTTGACGTAAAAAATATTCCAGATGGATGGCAAGGTTTAGATGCCGGACCAGAATCTTTGACAAATTTCAAAAAAGTTATTTTGGAATCAAAAACAATTTTATGGAACGGCCCATTAGGGGTTTTTGAAATGGAAAAATTTGCAAACGGCACCATACAATTAGGTCATTTTATTGCTGAAGCAACTTCAAAAGGGGCGTTTTCTTTGGTTGGAGGCGGCGATTCTGTTGCAGCAGTAAAACAATTTGGATTTGAAAACCAAGTAAGCTATGTATCAACAGGAGGTGGAGCAATGCTAGAAATGTTGGAGGGAAAAATTTTGCCGGGCATTGCTGCCATTTTAGACTAAAGTTATATTGGCACAATAATTGGCTTAAAATTTTGTTATAAAAGGTAAATCTTTCAAACAAGATAGCTATTTTTGCGAAAAATGAATAAATTTTGAATAAAAACGTGAAAACGTTGGTTTGATAAATAATTCAAAAAATGTATTTCAAATAAAAATTTGAAATCAAAAAGAAATTTATGGTAATAAGAAACACAATAATAGGATTTTTTATTTTTTTTGCGAATTTTGTTTTTGCACAAGAAGATATTGTTAATCCTATAAAAAACATAGTTCCCGAATTCAAAATATCCTATTTAGACTCTATAAAAGCCAAATTTAAAAAAGACAAAATGGCGATTCGAGTAGATAGTCTTTGGCTAAAAGAGATAACAAATTTAGATCTTTATGACAATCTTTCGGCAGATATAAAAAACATTGATATTGATGAAAAGGTAGATTTTGAATTACCAACTGCTTTATTAAAAGCACGATTGAAAGAAATGGATGCAAAATCGCCATTTAATATAGAATACAATCAAGGTTTAGAAAACATCATCAAATCATTTTTGAAAAACAGAAAAAAGTCATTTGAACGGCTGATGGCCATTTCCGAATATTACTTTCCGCTTTTTGAAGAGGCATTGGCCAGACAAAATGTACCCTTAGAAATCAAATATTTGGCCGTTGTTGAATCTGCTCTAAATCCAAAAGCCGTATCAAGAATGGGGGCTACTGGGCTATGGCAATTTATGTACCAAACCGGAAAGCAATACAATTTGAATATTGATTCCTACGTAGATGAGCGCAGCGACCCTCTTCGAGCAAGTGAAGCAGCAGCGCTATATATGAGCAAAATGTATAAGATTTTTGGAGATTGGGATTTGGTTTTGGCATCCTATAATTCAGGGCCAGGCAATGTAACAAAGGCGATAAGAAGATCAAACGGGCAACAAAGTTTTTGGAATATCCGCAAGCATTTGCCACGAGAAACACAGGGATATGTACCCGCATTTTTGGCAACTATGTATATTTATGAATATCATAACGAGCATGGAATCAAGCCTGAACGTGCTATTGTAAAACATTTTGCTACCGATACCATCATGGTCAAACAGCAAATGTCATTTCGACAAATTGCAGATTTGTTGGATATGCCAATGTCGCAACTTCAAATGCTGAATCCTTCTTATAAAATGAATGTGATTCCATATTATCGCAATATACCCCACTTTTTGAGGTTGCCAACAGACAAAATTGCTGTTTTTACATCAAACGAAGATATTATTTATGATTATATAACTCATGAAGCAGATAAACGCGAAAAAACAATAGAAGAGCCTTCAAGAGCGATAACAAGTACTGATAGTTCAACAGAATCTGTATCGAGAATAGTTTATAAAACGGTAACCAAAACCAAATTACACAAGGTAAAACATGGAGATAATTTGGGTGAGATTTCGGGTAAATATGGCGTTACAATTGCCGATATCAAAAAATGGAATAAACTTAAAGGAAATAATGTTGCAGTTGGTCGAAATTTAAAAATTATCCTTTCGGAAAAAGAAAAAACAGTAGTGTTTGAAAAGCAAACCCGAAAACAGTTGCTTCCAAAAGACACTGTTTCTGCAAAAATTATTGCTTTAGCAACCAAAAAAGCCAAAGAAATTACAATATCAAAACAAGAACCAATAAAGGAAGAAAATGCAGATGTAGCGATTTTAACAACTTTTTATGTAGTACAAAAAGGAGATAATTTGAGCAATATTGCCAAGAAAAAAGGAGTTAGTGTTGCCGATTTGAAAAAGTGGAACAACATAACGGGCAATAGTGTAAAAATTAATAGCAAACTAAAACTAATAAAAGAAGCAACAGCAGTTGAAGTTCAAGAATTAAAACCTACTTCTAAAGGACCTGATTTTTATACCGTAAAAAAAGGAGACAACATGGGTAGTGTTTCCAAAAAAACTGGGGTAAGCGTTGCCGATTTGAAAAAATGGAACAATATTTCTGGAAATAACATTAAAATAAATAGTAAACTCAAACTTGTCAATGATGAAATCACAGTTGATGTTGACCAGAAAAATGTTGTGTCAAAAGATCTTGATTTTTATACTGTTAAAAAAGGAGACAACTTAGACAAGATTTCCAAAAAAACGGGTGTTAATAAAGCCGATTTGAAAAAATGGAATAATATCACGGGCAATAACGTTAAAGTAAATAGTAAAATATATCTCAAAATCGCGACGGAAGAAATACCTGTTGAAAGGCAAAAGGAAAATATAATTACCGAAAAGAAAGACGCTAAAACAAATAACAATTATTATAAAGTACAAAAAGGAGATAATATAGGCGGAATAGCCAAAAAATTTGATGTAACGGTTGAAGATATTCAAAAATGGAATAATTTGAGCAGCGAAAACATTCAAGCAGACAACATTTTGTTGATTAACAAACAAGCATCAAACAAAAAGGAAAATAAACAAATAGAAATTGCACCTCGCGAAAAATCGTCAAAATCGAAACAATATGTTGTAAAAAAAGGCGATTCACTATATACAATTGCACAAAAATACCCTGGCATAACGGTTGAAGACCTCAAAAAATGGAATGGAATATCGAGCAATAATCTTCATCCGGGTATGAAATTAAAAATTAACGGATAGTTTTTTAAATACCCAAAACGGCATAAATAGGAATTAATGATTTTAAATTTAGAAATTATGATTTTAATAGCCCGTCGGTATTTTTTTTCTGCAAAAAACAAATGTATTTTTCTTTTGTTCCTGATATATACGGTCTTAATTTCGTGTGTTGATAAAAAAGATAACCCTGAAAACAATCCTTCTACCGGAAAAATAAACACCTTAACTATCATCATTTCTGATCAATTGTGGAGTGGAGAAATTGGAGATAGCCTGCGCAAAAAATTTGCAGCCTCTGTTGACGGATTACCGCAAGAAGAACCTCTTTTTACGATAAATCAATATCCAATAAAAGCGTTAGATATAAACAAAACTGCTAATAGAAATATTATTATAGTCAAAAATGAAAATGAAAATCGATTTGAAATAGTACAAAATGAATTTTCAAACCCCCAAAATGTGATCCACATTTCTGGGAAAACAAAGACAGATATTATTAAAATAATTGAAAAAAATGCAGATTTTTTGATAAAAAAAATTAAAAACACGGAGATTTTTGAAAACCAAAAACTGATATCCAAAAATTTGTTAAATACCCGGAAGATAAGACGAAAATTTAGAGTTAATTTAAATATTCCAAAAACCTACAAATACGCTTTAGAAAAACCTAATTTTATTTGGCTCAAAAAAGAAATTCTGAGTGGTAACATTAGTATATTGATTTATAAAGTTCCGTTCAAAACCATTTTGAAAGACAACAATTTGACCAATAACATCATTAAAATGCGCGATTCGATTGGCGGATTGTATATTCATAGCAAAGCCAAAAACTCAAAAATGATTACAGAAGTTTCCTATTTTCCCTATTTTTTTTATGATATATTAGACAAAAAAAGAGCTTATCAAACTAAGGGAACCTGGGAAATAAAGGGCGATTATATGTCGGGATCATTCTTAAATTATGCAGTCTTGAACAAAAACAAGCATGAATTTATGGTAGTTGAAGGCTTTTGTTATGCACCTTCAACTGAAAAAAGAGATTTAATGTTTGAGTTGGAAGCCATTTTAAAATCTATTAAATTTTTGAAATAAGAGTACAATTCAAACTAAAAATCAAAATAGTTTTATAGATTTACACAAAAAAAATGAAAGTTGTAGTAACTGGCGGTTTAGGATATATCGGTTCTCACACCGTAGTAGCATTGCAAAACGAGGGCTTTGAAGTTGTAATCATCGATAATTTATCAAATTCAACAATTGAGGTTTTAGATGGAATTGCGGCCATCACTGGCCTAATGCCAATTTTTGAAATGATTGATTTGAAAGAAAAATCTCAGTTGCAAACTTTTTTTCAAAAACACGACAATATTGCAGGAATGATTCATTTTGCAGCGTCAAAAGCCGTCGGCGAAAGCGTTCAAAATCCGTTGCTTTATTATGAAAATAACATCAATAGTTTGGTATATTTGTTACAAGAATTACAAAAAACGAGCCACCCAAAATTTATATTTAGCTCGTCGTGCACCGTTTATGGTCAAGCCAAAAAGTCTCCAATTTCAGAAAACGATCCCGTTCAGCAAGCACATTCACCCTATGGAAACACCAAGCAAATTGGCGAAGAAATTATTACCGATGTTTGCAAATTAGGCAACCTCAATGCCATATTGTTGCGGTATTTTAACCCAATTGGGGCACATTCATCGTCAGAAATAGGTGAGTTACCAATTGGAATACCACAAAATCTAGTGCCATTTATCACACAAACTGCCATTGGAAAAAGAAAAGAATTGGCCGTTTATGGCAACAATTATCCTACTGCAGACGGAAGTTGTATTCGCGATTATATCCATGTTGAAGATTTGGCAAACGCACATGTTGTGGCATTAAAACGTTTGTTTAATGTGCAAAACACAGAAAATGTTGAGATTTATAATTTAGGAACCGGAGTTGGAAGTTCAGTTTTTGAGGTGATCAGATCTTTTGAAAAAGTAAGCAACCTCAAACTACCTTTCTCGATTGTAGCAGCTCGTGAAGGAGATGTCGTTGAGGCCTATGCCGATATAGAAAATGCCAAAAACATACTTGGTTGGCAGGCAAAAGCAACCCTCGAAGAAGCCCTTTTGAGCGCTTGGGCATGGGAAAAAAAAATACATTCAAAAAAAGGATCTTAAATATTGCGAAATACATAAAAACGTTTTTTTTAATATTTTATGAAAAATAAAACACAATTGTTGTTATTATGCACGCATAGTATTTATATGTTTAATTATATATACAAATTTAACAAAAACAATGACAATATTGAAGCGACAAACCCTTAAAAATAAGGTTTTTTATAACAAATAATTAAGAAATCATTATGTTTTTTTTGTATTTTGAAAAATAGTTGTATTTTGCACTCATTAACTAACAAAATTTCTAACAAATGAAAGTGTATTTATTTATTTTGTCATTGTTTTTTTGCAGCATTACATTTGCTCAAAATTCAATTTCGGGAACCGTTACAGATGAAAACAACGTGCCTGTTGCAGGTGTGAACGTTAAAGTAGGTGGCGAATCAAAAGGAACCATAACGGATTCTACAGGAAAATTTAATTTGAAAACTGCCAAAACACCTCCTTTTACGGTTGACGTAACAAGCGTAGGATTTGCGTCACAAAAAGTTCAAATTACAAGTAGCAATCAAGTTATAACAGTAAAATTGCAAGAAGAAGCTACAAAACTTAACGAAATTGTAATTTCGGCTTCTAGAACTCCAGAGCGTGTGCTTGAATCTCCTGTTACCATTGAAAGAATGGGTCAGCAAGACATTAAAAACACTACTTCGGCAACTTTTTATGACGGTTTAGAAAACCTCAAAGAAGTGCATTTTAACACCAGTAGTATGTCGTTTAAATCGATTAATACTCGTGGATTTTCTACAGTTGCCAATACAAGATTTATGCAATTGGTTGACGGAATGGACAACTCTTCTCCAGCCTTAAACTTTGTTTTGGGTAACTTAATTGGTGTTTCAGAAATAGACATTGCAAACGTTGAGTTGCTTCCAGGTGCTTCTTCTGCACTATATGGTGCAAACGCATTCAACGGTATTATGTTTATGAACAGCAAAAGCCCTTTTAGCAAACAAGGCATTACTTTTTATGCAAAAGGCGGACAAACCTCACAGCAAACCGCAGGGCAACACATTTTTTTCGATGCTGGTATTAGAGCGGCTCATGCTTTTAGCAAAAAATTTGCAGCAAAAGCCAATTTTACATTTATGACAGGTAACGAATGGATTGCATCAGACACCCGCGATGCCAATGGTGGAGCAGTTGGTCACGCAGCAAACCCAAACTATGAAGGATTAAACACTTATGGTGACGAAGCCAGTGCCAACCTAAAAAGTGTAGGAGTTGCTTTAGTAAGTCTTGGTGCAATTCCAGCAGGAGCAATCAACTACATTCCAAATGTAAACGTTAGCCGAACTGGATATAGAGAGCAAGATTTGAATGACAACACCGTAAAAAATGTAAAAGCAGATTTCTCTTTTCATTACAAACCATGGGAAAATGACATCGAAATTATTGCTCAACACAAATTGGGTTTAGGAAACACCATTTATCAAGGAGCAAATAGATATTCATTGAAAGACTTTTTTATGAATCAAACCAAATTTGAAATCAAAGGAAAAAACTTTTTTGCAAGATGGTATATGACTACCGAAGATGCCGGAAACTCTTATGATATGCGTTTTGCGGCAATAAACGTAAACAGAGCATGGAAGTCAGACAATACTTGGTTTGGTCAATACGCAGGGTCTTTTGTAAAAGCAACTTTTGATCCAAACGTAGTAGCACAAGTTTTACCAGACGTTGCAGGACAACCAATCACAACTGAAATTTTGCATAGATTTGCAAGAGCTGTTGCAGATTCTGGAAGGTTTTTGCCAGGTTCAAGTGATTTTAACAAAGCTTTGAAATCAATTAGCTCGAACCCAGATTTGAAAGAAGGAGCCAAATTTATTGATCAAACTCGTTTGTATCACACAGATTTGAACTACAATTTCAAAGATCAAATTTCGTTTGCAGAAATTCAAGTAGGTGGATCATGGAGACAATATGCGATGAACTCTCAAGGAACAATTTTTACAGATTTTGATGGACCAATCAAATATACCGAATATGGTGCCTATACCCAAATTGTGAAAAAATTTGTGGACGACCGTTTGAAATTTACAGGATCTGCCCGTTATGACAAAAGCCAGAACTTCAAAGGATTTGTTTCGCCAAGAGTAGCATTAGTATATTCAGCAGGTGAGTCTAAAGAACACAATTTCAGAGCATCTTTTCAAACAGGTTTTAGAAACCCAACCACACAAGACCAATATATAGGTTTAGATTTAGGACCATACGCCTTGATTGGATCTGCCCCAGAAAATTTGGCGCGATACACCGAAACCAGAAACGTAAGTGCTGCCGGACAAGCATTAGGATTGCCAGCAACCGTAGATCTTACTGGAGATAACGCCTATAATAACTCTTATACTGCCGCTTCTGTAGTTGCATTTGGTGCTGCTGCTGCTGCTGCCACCTCTCCAGCAGATTTTGCTGCTGCTGCAGGTTTGCTTCAAGTTGCAAAAGTTGATTTTGTAAAACCAGAAAAAGTACAAGCTATAGAGCTTGGATATAGAACCGTAATCAACAAAGATTTATCAGTAGATTTGAGCGGATACATGAACACTTATAACGACTTTTTGAGTCAAGCTCGTGTTATTTCTCCTTATTATGGTAATGTAAATACCCCTTTTGATTTTGGAGATCCTACAACTTTAGCTACATTGTCTGCAATCAAAAACGGTGATAGACGCGTATTTCAACTTTATACCAACTCAAAAGCACAAGTAACATCAAGAGGTTTTGGAATTGGACTTTCTAAAAAAATCTACAAAGGTTTTGAATTATCTGCCAACTATAACTATGCAGATTTTAAATTTGATCAAGCAAGTGACCCAGGTTTTCAAGTACAATTTAACACGCCAAAACAACGCGTAAAAGCCTCTTTTGGAAACGCAAAATTATTACCAAACTTAGGGTTTAATGTAAACGTAAGATGGAGCACAGAATATTTATGGCAATCGTCTTTTGTAGAAGGGATGGTTCCAGAAAATACAGTAGTAGATGCTCAAGTAAACGTTGGCGTTCCTGTAATGAAATCTGTTTTCAAATTAGGAGCTTCAAACCTTGGCGGAAAAGACTATGTTCAAGTAATTGGAGCTGGTTCAATTGGTCAACAATGGTTTTTGTCTTGGACAGTTAATCCGTAATTTTAATCATCAATAAAAAATATAAAATCATGAAAAATAATTTCAAATTACTGCTTATTGTTGCTGCATCAATTGTAGCCTGTAGTAAAACAGACACAGCTCCGGTTGTGGTCGAAGAGCCGGTAGTAATCACTTCTGGAACCGCAGATTTTTCTAAATACGTGGCCTTAGGAAATTCGCTTTCTGCAGGTTATGCAGACGGCGCTTTGTACAAAGCAGGACAAGAAAACTCTTGGACAAAAATATTGTCAGACCAATTCAAATTGGCCGGCGGTGGCGAATTCAAAATTCCATATACCAATGACAATTTTGGGGGATTATTAGCTGGTGGCAACCCTATCCCTGGTTTTGACAACCGTTTGTATTTTGACTTAGAAGCAAAAGGACTCAAAAGATTGTCAACAGATGTATATAAACCAACAACAGAAATCGGCATACCATTAGTTGGACCTTTCAACAATATGGGCGTTCCAGGGGCAAAAAGTTTTCACCTTTTTGCACACGGATACGGCAATATACAATATTTGTCATTAGGAAAATCAAACCCTTTCTTTATTCGTTTTGCTTCGTCTCCAAATGCTTCTATTATTGAAGATGCTACAGCCCAAAAAGCAACATTTTTTACGCTTTGGATAGGAAATAATGACGTGTTAAGTTATGCCACTTCTGGCGGAACTGGAAATCCATTAACTGGTGCAGACCCAAGTGTGTATGGTGGAAACGACATCACAAATCCAGCCGTTTTTGCCAATGTATATGAAAACATTATCAAAGCGATGGTTGCAGCAGGCGCAAAAGGTGGTGCGGTATCAAACATCCCAAACATTACCACAATTCCTTTCTTTACAACCATCAAATACAACCAGTTAACGCAAGCCAACCTGACTGTAGATGGTGTAAATCAAATTGGAAACTTAAACACACAATTGTATGGTCCATTAAGTCAAGTGTTAACTGCAATTGGCCAACCAGATCGTGTTAAACCATTATCTACTTCAGGAAATAACCCATTGTTGATTAGAGATGTGAGTTTGGTAAACAAAGCACAAGAAATTACAGCAGTATTAATTCAACTTGGCTATCCTACTCCAACAGCAGGCGCTTTTGGGGCCATATTTGGTCAAGCCAGACAAACAACTGCAGAAGATTATGTATTGCTTACCACATCTACGGCGATTGGAGCAGCACCTACTGTAGCAGAAGTTGGATTTACACCTCCAGCTGGTTTAGACAAATATGGAATTACATTCCCTTTGTTAGACAAACATGTATTGTCTAAAACTGAAGTAATGAATATTGAAAATGCAGCTACCCAATACAACGCTTCTATCAAAACATTAGCAGACACCTATAATCTTGCATTTGTTGACGCAAGAGCAACTATGAACAATTTGTCTGTTTCTGGTTTTAGCTATGAAAACTTGATTCTAAAATCAGATTTGGTTTTCGGAGGTGCTTTTTCTTTAGACGGAGTTCACCCAAGCTCAAGAGGTTATGCCTTGATCGCCAATGAGTTTTCAAAAGCTATTAATGCGAAATACGGTTCAAATTTGCCAGCAGTAAAACTATCAAATTACCCAATTTTGATGCCAAAAGAAATTAAATAAGAATTTTTATAATCAAAAAAAACCGTCTTACTTTTTGGTAAGACGGTTTTTTTTTATAAAAATATTTGGAATTTATAACAAAAAGATTTGTTAAAGGTGGCTATCATAATTCGTTATCGAAATTTGAAACTCCGAGGATTTGAATATAAAGAGGTGGCATTTTTTGTTCTAAAAATAAATTTATGATTGAAATTTTAAAGGTAGATGAACTACTTTTTTAGTTTCAAAAAAATCGTTTTCAAAAAAATCAGATAGTTCAAAACATTTTGCTTTTGGAAAAGCAGCCAACTCTTGTGACAAATCGCCCCCTTTTAGATATAAAATGCCGTTTTTGAGTGTATGTTTCTGTTGCTTTTTGATTTTATCTTGTGTCCATGCTACAAAATCTGTCATGTTAGTTACAGCCCGACTTACAATAAAATCAAAATCGCCTTTTACATTTTCGGCTCTTATTTGTTCGGCTTTTACATTTTTTAGCCCCAAGGAATCGGCAACAGCCTTGACCACATTTATTTTTTTTGCAATAACATCTATCAAATAAAAACGAGTTTCTGGAAACAAAATCGCCAACGGAATACCCGGAAAACCACCGCCTGTACCCACGTCTAACACAAAAGTACCTTTGGCAAAAGTGGTTATTTTTGCAATTCCAAGCGAATGCAAAACATGTTTGGTATAAAGTTGATCAATATCTTGACGAGAAATCACATTGATTTTGGCGTTCCAATCTTGGTATAACGCCTCTAATTTTTCAAATTGTTGGATTTGAATTTCGGTCAAATTTGGAAAATATTTTAAAATTTCGTCCATATAAATTTTTAACAAAAGTACTACTTTCTGTTTGAAAAGCAGTTGAATTGTAGTGTTTCGACTTCGTAAATTAACAAAAAAGTGCGATTTTAGTTATTTTTATTCAAATAACAAAACAAAATAATTATATTCGTATCGAAAATATAAAATCTGTAATAAATTTTGATTTCAATTCTCATTTACTGATGAAAAATTGTTTGGAATGTAACGAAAAAATTGTGGGTCGTGAGGACAAAAAATTCTGTTCAGACGGCTGTCGTAATGCTTTTAACAATAAAGTAAATAAAGACAGTAACAACTTTATGCGTAACATTAACAACAAGTTGCGCAAAAATTATCGCATTTTGACAGAGCTTAATATAGATGGAAAATCAAAAACAACCCGAAACAAAATGATGTCTAAAGGTTTTGATTTTGAATTTTTTACCAATATATTAAACACCAAAACCGGAAACACCTATTATTTTATATACGAACAAGGATATTTGTTTTTGGAAAACGATTATTTGATGTTGGTAAAAAAAGATTTTTAATTTTTTTGAAATGAAAAAAAACGCATATACCTTTCTCTCAATATTGACTATATCGTTTGTTGTATTTTGGATATTTTATGCACAAATGCCAGCCGCTGACAGCCATTTGAACAAGCCTTTGAGCGAGTTTTCATCAAAAAGAGCTTTAAAGACAGTCGCCGCCTTATCACAAAAACCCCACTATATCGGAACCAAAAATCACGAGCAAGTAGTAACCTATATCCAATCCGAATTGCAAAAAAT
>JAYTNQ010000167.1:0-1595 GCA_043748255.1 Bacteroidota bacterium | reverse complement strand
ACAAACGCATTTGAGGTCGAAACAAAGGTATAACTTGGCATAATCACCTCGTCGCCAGGCTGAATATTGATCAAAATTGCTGCCATTTCGAGCGCATCTGTGCAAGATGTTGTGAGCAAACATTTTTTGAAACCGAAGTTTTGTTCAAAATAAGTTTGACATTTTTTGGTATAAGTACCGTTGCCCGAAATTTTTCCAGATTTTACGGCGTCTTCAATATATTTGGTCTCATTGCCCGAAAGGTAGGGTTTGTTGAATGGAATCATTAGAAGTAAGATTGTGTTGAAATAATTTTGCTAAAATAAACAATTGTTGCCATAAAATGCAACAAAAATGCGATTGTTTCTATTCGATATGCCTTGAAACCGTTTGGGTTTTTTGAAACGAGTTTTAGTAACTGTATGGCACAAACCATAAATAATAAAAAAGTTGACATATAATTTTGCCACAAAAAGTTGCCGTCAAAAGCCCTGTCTCCGGTTTCACAAAAAGTATAACTTATTAAAACGCCAACTGTTACAGAAATTAGTGCAAACTGAATCATATCTAATTTGAGCAATTGCTTATTTTTTGTCAACAACAGGATTGGAAACAAAAATCCAGACAAAAGTGTGCTGCTGATGATTTTCAATATATCTAATACACTTTGGGCTTGACCCCATACTTTTAAATAATGAAAAAAATCGATAACGATAGTCGCATTAGTTGTTTGCTCTGGTTTGGATTCAAAAATAAAATAATATTCGATTAATATCAATACAAACGAAATCAAAATTGGGGTCAAATTTATCCAGAACAACTTTGAAAGCTTGTGTTTTTTCAACAATAAAAGCGGATAAGCTAGAATATACACAAAAACAAAACTTGGTTTTATTAGTATATTTAACACAATTAAAACGCTAATCCAAAAAAGTCGTTTTTGTTTGAATTCGGTAAGTTGTTGTAGCGATGTCCAAAACAAAAGTATAACAAATGGCATAGCAAAAATAGTGGTAGAATTATGCCACACATTTGCGGGAAAATGCAACAAATAATAATAATTTTGGAGTATCAATATAGATGGTAAGCTAAAACAAAATAGCAATAAAAAAGCAGTTAAAGATGAAATATTATTTGTGTTTAATGTTGTGTTTGCCATTTCAGAATTGATGATTTTTTTGACAATATTGTATTTGAAAAACGTAATTGCCGATAATACATAAACAGAAATAACCAATAATGCTGATGTTTTGCTCGAAAAAAAACTAAGCGCATATACGGTAATATAATATAAAAAATTGACCTGAAAAGGCTTGTTTCCGTAGGCATAATCTTTTATAAATTGT
Source organism: Bacteroidota bacterium (assembly GCA_043748255.1). Classification (GTDB taxonomy): domain Bacteria; phylum Bacteroidota; class Bacteroidia; order Flavobacteriales; family Flavobacteriaceae; genus Flavobacterium. The sequence continues at coordinate 270 of JAYTNQ010000167.1, read as the reverse complement.
GCGTGTAACGGAATGTCTGTTGGGATAATAAAGCTAAAATAATAAAATATAATGACCAACAAAGCCATTAATATGATTTCAAAAAAGCCAATTTCTTTGTTAAAAAATTTCATAATCCTGAGTTTTAATGTGATTTCCAATAATGTTTGATAACAAGTTTTTCTTTTATAGTATAGCCCTGTTTTTTATAAAAATTACAAGCTGCCAAATTAGATTCTTGCGTAGGAATATGTAGGGTTTTTATATGGTTTTGAAACAATTCGTTTTCTA
>JAYTNQ010000166.1:0-1597 GCA_043748255.1 Bacteroidota bacterium | reverse complement strand
ACTAAGACTTCTTTTAATACGGGCGTTTTCTTGAAAATTTTGCATTTTTTTTTATTACTAAAAACCAAGTTTTAAGCAATAAAAAAATTAATTTGACAATAATCGGACAACTAAAAATAATTTAGCCCCTTAAAAAATTGATTTTAAGGGGTTAAATATAACCTAGTAGCGGGAACTGGACTCGAACCAGTGACCTTCGGGTTATGAGCCCGACGAGCTACCTACTGCTCTATCCCGCGGTCTTGACTGCAAAGATACAACCAAAATCATAAAAAACAATACAATTAAATATTTTTTTTTATTTTTCCTATCCGCTTGATATGACTACATTTGCAACAACAAAAAAAATCAAAATGTCACACAAAGCAGGATTCGTAAACATCATTGGAAACCCAAACGTAGGAAAATCAACCCTAATGAACGCATTTGTAGGCGAACGACTCTCGATCATCACCTCAAAAGCACAAACAACAAGACATCGAATCCTTGGCATCGTCAACGGCGATGACTTTCAACTCATCCTTTCAGACACACCAGGAATCATCAAACCGGCTTATGAAATGCAAGCCTCAATGATGAATTTTGTAAAATCTGCCTTCGAAGACGCAGACATACTAATCTATATGGTCGAAATTGGTGAGCAAAACCTCAAAGACGAAGCCTTTTTTAACAAAATAATTCACGCCAAAATACCCGTACTCCTGCTCCTCAACAAAATAGACACCTCAAACCAAGACCAGCTCGAAGAGCAAGTAGCCTTTTGGTCAAACAAAGTCCCAAATGCAGAAATATTTCCAATATCCGCCCTGCAAAATTTTAACGTCACCGAAGTCTTTGGTCGCATCATCGCATTACTCCCACAATCCCCACCCTATTATCCAAAAGACCAACTCACAGACAAGCCCGAACGCTTTTTTGTAAACGAAACCATCCGCGAAAAAATACTAATACATTACAAAAAAGAAATCCCATACTCGGTAGAAATCGTCACCGAAGAATTTTTTGAAGACACCGAAATCATCAGAATCCGATCACTCATCATGGTCGAGCGAGACACCCAAAAAGGCATCATCATTGGTCACAAAGGCGAAGCCCTCAAGAGAGTAGGCATAGAAGCCAGAGCCGATTTAGAGAAATTTTTCGGCAAGCAAATCCACATCGAACTCTATGTCAAAGTCAACAAAAACTGGCGAAGCAACACCAATATGCTCAAAAAATTTGGATACAACCAATAACATTTTTTCCTTTTTTGGCGCACACCACCCCTCCAGCACACCAGCTGTCCCGCTGCACGCTATATCTTTTTGGATTTTCTGAAAAAGAAAATCCAAAAAGGATGCCGCTACATCGGGGCGAAATGACACCAATAGTGTTTTCAAGACCTTATTCAAGAAAGACGAAAATCAAAATCTGAAAAAATTTTCAATTCAAAAAATAAATTGTATTTTTGTTAAAATTATTTCAAATGAAAGCAAAATATATAAATCCATTTACAGACTTTGGGTTTAAAAAAATATTTGGAGAAGAAGCCAGCAAACCCTTATTGCTTGATTTTCTGAATGCTATATTGCCCGAAAATGACAAAATAGCCAAACTT
>JAYTNQ010000165.1:0-11503 GCA_043748255.1 Bacteroidota bacterium | reverse complement strand
CACAAATTGTTGCGTTTTCAATATGTTTTTTGACTTCTATATAAGGAACAGCCCCCAAAAAGGTGACGTTTTTTTTGGCTTTGGCATCAAAAAGAGATTCCATGATAGCCCAAGTTGATCGGCTGTGAGTCATAATATCCGGAACATCGCGCCCAACTAAAAGTAGTTTGGCGTTTGGATTTTTTTTAAAAACGGCATTAAAAATATGTGGTAATTCCAATACTCCTTTTTTTCTAATCAAGCTGCCAAAATACAAAATCAAAGGCTCGGCTGTAGCGTTTTTGTCTTTTTTTATAAAAAAATCGGTATCAATGGCATTTGGAATAATAGTGTATTTTTTGCTCAACTCAAATACAGAATTGGTCAAATTTGCAGTAAATTTACTTACAGAAAGCAATGCGTCTGCGTTCTGCAAAGCCCGCTTTTCGTGAAATTTATTGATCCATTTGACAGGTCGATTGTCAAGATGACAAAAGTAAGTGTCAGATCCATTAAGCCTTATCACGACAGGGCATTTTGGGTTTATAAAAGAAGTTATACCGGTCCAATCTGGCGCTTCAACCAAATCGATTTGATGGTTTGAAAACAAAATATTAATCTTATTTTCGATTTTTTTTCGAGTCAAAAACCAAGATAATCCTTTGAATTTCATATTTTTAATTTGATGAATTTCAACACCAGCATCGTCAAAAATGGCATCTTGCATTTGCCCATAAACAAGCACCAAAACACTACAATTTTGTGCCAATAACCCAGCAGCAAGATTCTTGATACTGCTGCCAATTCCGCCAGAATTGCCTGTTTTGAAGTGCGGATATTCGGGAGTTAAAAAAGCTATTTTCATGTGAATAATGCTAAATGTGCTGTTGCCATTTTGTAAAAATTATATTTTTTTTGATTTTTTGAAAATGGTGTGCCGATTAAAATCTATTTGTGAAATGAACTTAAACTGGCTACGATTCTGTTGCTTGTTCCAGCAATCGGTTTTCCAATTTGTATGTCTATCATTGCTTTTCGAGCCTTTGATCTTTGGCCTGGATTGGTTAGATTTTCATTTATTTGGGCTAATAATTCAAACTCGTTTTTGGCGATACAAACAGATTGACTCTCCACAACTCTTTTATAATGCGCATATTTCAAAAAACGTTGGTCATCATACAAACCATTTTCTTGATTTCCAAAAACCGTATTGATTACGGGCTTGTCAAACAGCATACAATCCAAACTCATTGTCGAGCACATATTGATGTTGAGGTTAACATGACTTAGCATCGCCCGCAAATCCTGAATATCTTCTGATGTTGGAATGCGTTGTGACCAGTTCTCTGCGTGGTTTTCTCGTGTTAAAACCCACTTTGGAAAATTCCAAAAAATTTCTGGATATGCTTTTTTGAGCTCCAAAAATCTACTTTCGTCTTCTGCAGGAGATGTTCTTACCAAAAATTGAACATTATGATTTATTTTTTTTTGCCGAATGGCATCAGCAATAATTTTTATTACCACAGTGTCGTTTGCACCTATTGACGCGTCTGCACAGCTATAACAAATCGTTTTTTTGTGAGCATCGAGTGCAAACTTTTCAAAGAATGCTGCGGGTTGTGTTTCATATTCTGGCATCGTATAAGGTTCAAATTGTGGCGTGCCCACAACATGAATCTGACTTAAATTTACATTTGGATAAAAATAATGCAATTCGGTTTTCATCAAATCACTCCAAACCAAAAACCGATCAAAAGCACCCATCATTCTTCCTTTTGAAGCAAGGTTGTCCCAACTGAAAATAAAGGTAGAAGTTGGTATTTTTTGACAAATAGCTGCGTATAAAAAAGGGGTCAAATAAGTTGGTCGCTGATGCGAAAAAAACAACTGCGAAGGCTTATCCTGGTTCAAGAGCTGTATATAGTTTTTGGTGGTTTTATGCTTTGAAAAACTCCAAAATTGGCATTGTTCTGCCCTTAAAATACTTATGTTGGAATGAATTTTTTTTGTAAAAAAATAAATAACTTTAATCAAAATTGACCGTGCAGAATTGTTTTTTGGATAGCCAGATTCTAGATTGTCACGCATGCCATCTATGGATCGAAATTTTTGTAAGTGTGCTATTTCTTTCCATTTTCTGAAAAACCAAGTGCTTTTTGGCTCTTCAAAAACGGGTAACTCTTTGATGGTGACGTTCAAAAAAGAGAGTTTTGGATAACAGTTTGTTGGCAAACCAGAATACACCACAACTTGGTCAAAGCTTTGTGCTGCTTCACCAAGAAAATGGCTCATCACAAAATTTCTAAAGCCAACGCCATCCGTAATTACTATGCCTAAAGTGTTCATTTGTACCTTGTTATTTTCAACTTATTTTCGGTTTTGTATTTTATTTTTGTCTATTACAACAAATTTATGGTATGTCTTATGGCTCTCGAAATAGAAATCAACTATATCTTAAAACCGATAACCAATTATTCCTATCAATAACCAATAAATTTTCAATAACGAATAACTATTACCATCTCACAAACATACATTTTTTTTGTCAAAAAAAACCTTTAATCGATTTCAACTTAAAATAAAAAAGCGACTTCCATAGAAATCGCTTTTTTTATAAATAATTTATTTTTGATTACAATTGTTCAAAACTTCGTTTAACAAAGGCTGTTAATTCCTCGCCTTTGAGCAAATTTTGCGACAATTTGGCAAGATCCATGGCTTGTTTTACCAACAATTCTTGTGCTCCATCATCTTTTGTATTCAATATAGTCGTTGCCAAAACCGAGTTGCTATTGACCACCACATTATACATTTCGGGCAAACTGCCCATGCCAAACATTCCGCCACCGCCACCAGATTGGTTCATTTCTTTCATTCGGCGCAAAAATTCGGGCTGCGTGATTATAAATGGTGAGGCATGACTGTCCATCGCTTCCAACTGTACGGTATAGGTTTGTGAAGGCACAAAACTTTCTATCAAAGTTTTGAGTTTGCTGCTTTCGTCTTCAGATAATTTTGAGATAGTTGTAATGTCTTTTTTGATCAAATTATCGATATGATCTGCATCAACCCTAACGAAGGTTAGATTTTCATTATCACTTTCTAATTTCTGAATCAAATGCGAAATAATTGGCGAGTCTAATAGCAATACGCTGTAGTTTTTCTCTTTTGCAGCAGCAATATAAGCGTGTTGCGCCTCTTTGTTTCCGGCATACAAAACTACCAATTTGCCGTCTTTATCGGTTTGGTTGTCTTTCAAATTTTCTTTGATTTCGTCCAAAGTCAAATAAGTATTGTCAACAGTAGGATACAAAACAAAAGCACCGGCTTTTTCATAAAATTTTGGCTCAGAGAGCATTCCATACTCCAATACAATCTTGATATCGTTCCATTTCAGTTCAAAATCGGCTCTATTTTCTGTAAACAAAGTTTTGAGTTTGTCTGCAACTTTGCGGGTGATATAATTTGATATTTTTTTTACAGCAGCATCTGCCTGAAGTCCAGAGCGCGAAACATTCAACGGAATATCTGGCGAATCGATAACTCCTTTGAGCATCGTCAAAAATTCTGGCACAATCCCTTCAACATTATCTGTTACATACACTTGGTTTTGATACAACTGAATTTTATCTTTTTGAATCTGCATATCGCCACCCAATTTTGGAAAATACAAAATTCCGGTAAGATTAAAAGGATAATCAACGTTCAAATGTATATGAAAAAGGGGCTCCTCAAACTGCATAGGATACAACTCGTGATAAAACGCTTTGTAGTTGTCGTCTGTAAGTTCTGTAGGCTGCTTGGTCCAAGCTGGGTTTGGATTGTTGATGATATTTTCAACCTCTACAAACTCGGTCTTATAGTCAGCTGCTGCATCCTCTGGCTTTGGCAAAGCCTCTTTTTTGGTGCCAAATTTGATCGCAATAGGCATAAACTTGTTGTATTTGTTGAGTAGCTCTTTTATTTTGCCATCTTCCAAAAACTCGACAGAATCTTCTGCAATATGCAAAATAATTTCTGTTCCTCGAGTAGTTTTGTTTGCCACTTCTAACGAAAATTCTGGACTACCATCACAAATCCAATGCGCAGCTGGCTCGTCTTTAAAAGACTTTGTGATAATTTCTACCTTTTCGGCAACCATAAAAGCCGAATAAAAACCCAATCCAAAATGACCAATAATACCAGAATCCTTGGCAGAATCTTTGTATTTATCCAAAAATTCTTCGGCTCCTGAAAAAGCAACTTGGTTGATATATTTTTCAACTTCGTCTGCTGTCATTCCCAAACCTTGATCAATAATGTGCAATTTTTTGCCTTCTTTGTCGATTTTAATCTCGATCATAGGATTGCCATATTCCACTTTTGCTTCGCCAATACTGCACAAATGTTTCAATTTCAAAGTTGCATCTGTACCATTTGAAACCAATTCGCGCAAGAAAATCTCGTGATCACTATACAAGAATTTTTTAATAAGCGGAAAGATATTTTCAACCGAAACATTGATTTTTCCTGTTGTCATAGTATATAAATTTTAAAATTAATAATCACAAATTCACTTTCAAATAGAATACCAAAAACCAAAATCTGACAAATTGTCGCAATGAAAAAAAAGATATGCAAAAAATGGCTATTCAAAAAATTAACATTTATATTTGTAACCTAAATTTTAAAAAAAATATAATGAAAAAAACATTAATCCTCGGCATCATTGCCTTAGTTGTTTTTGCCTGCAAATCAACATCAGCAACAAATACCAAAATCGACAACAAATCTGAAGTTGCCATGAAAGGCAGCTGGACTATCACGAGCGTCAAATTTGCTGGGTCAGATTATATCAAAGTAAATGCTTTGCAAATCGCTGATTCAAAATGCTTTGAAGGAAGCAAATGGAAATTAATCTCCAACAACAACAAAGGCGAAATGGCACTTACCAAATCTGGATGCACACAATTTGCATCAACCTTAACCTGGTTTGTCAACAAAGACGGGCAATTTGTACTCAAACTTTTGCAAGCCGGCGAAAAAGCAAAACGCGTTCGCGACGGCTATGTTTTTAACGTTGCCAACCAATCTGAAACCTCATTTCAGCTCATCGACAAAGCCGACATAGGTGGCAAAATGACAGACGTAATCTACCAATTTGAAAAAGACAACCAATAAAATAACATAAAAATGAAAAATATCAAATCAACAACTATAGCATTTTTATTCTTAACCTCAATCATTTTGAGCAGTTGCGAAGCCCTAAAAAACACCAATAACGCACAAAGAGGTGCCGGAATTGGTGCCGTAGCCGGAAGCGTTTTGGGTGCCGTGATTGGCAACAATGTTGGCAACGGCGGAAACGGCGCACTCGGAGCCGTATTAGGCGGTGTCATTGGTGGCGCAGCAGGCGGCATCATTGGCAACAAGATGGACAAACAAGCACGCGAAATCGACAACGCACTTCCCGGAGCAGACGTCGAAAGAGTAGGTGAGGGCATCAAACTCGTTTTGAACGAAAATGCGATCCGTTTTGACACTAGCAAAGCAACCTTGACAACTGCTGCTAAAGCAAACCTAGACAAATTAGTAACCGTTTTTAATGAATATCCAGACACCAACATCATGATATACGGTTATACAGATAGCTCCGGAAAAGTCGAATCAAACCTTTTACTTTCAGAAAAAAGAGCCGCAGCAGTGCAAGCCTATTTGACCTCAAAAAACATCCTAGCAACAAGATTCAAAACCACCGGAATGGGCATTGCAGACCCAATTGCACCAAACGATACACCAGAAGGACGAAGCCAAAACAGACGTGTAGAATTTGCCATCACCGCCAACGACAAGATGGTTGAAGACGCCAAAAGCGAAACAAAAAACTAAGATTTCAATATCTTTTCTTGGGCGTGTCCCTTCGGGTCGGTCTCCGGCTCCCGCTTTTTGGGCTGGCTGAAAAACGCCAGCCCAAAAGAGCTCCGCCTTTGCCCTCACGCTTGTCGCTGCAAGACATCTTTCTAAAACCAAAAAAATATTTTTCAAAAGCCCTATTTATAATATAAATCGGGTTTTTTTTATTGATATCTATCTATCGAATAGCGTCTTGAAAAATTTAAAAGTCTAAAATCGCCCTGATGCAGCGGCATCCTTTGTGTTTTTTTCTTTTTCTGAAAAAACACAAAGATATAGCGTGCAGCAGGACGGGTATGGTGCGGGTGGGGGTGGTGTGCGCCAAAAAAAGCTACGATTTTTAGGTTTGTAGTATTCTAATTTGTGGTCAATTTTTTTGTCGAACTACTTCGTCAAAGCGTTGCCCTACTTTTTTCCAGTTGATGATTTTGAAAAAACTGTCGATGTAAGCATTTTTTTTGTTTTGATAATTCAAATAATAGGCGTGTTCCCACATATCCAAAACCATGATGGGCTTGCCTTTTATGAGGGCATTTTTCAACAACGGATTGTCGTTGTTTGGGGTTGTTGTGATTTGCAATTTGCCCGTACTATCTAATATCAGCCAGGTCCATCCAGATCCAATTTGGGTTTTGGCGGCATAAGAAAATTGTGTTTTAAATTCTGAAAACGAACCAAAATCTTGATTTATTTTGGCTGCCAAACTGTCTTGTGGCTGTGTTATTTTTTTGGCTCCAATGGTTTGCCAATACATATTATGGTTATAAAATCCGCCTGCTTGGTTTTTTAAATTTTCGTTTTTCGGATCAATTTTAGACAACAAATCTTCGATGTTTGTGTCTTTCAAATCTGTGGTGTCAATTGCCTTGTTTAGCGCATTTGTATAGGACAAATAGTGCTTGGCATAATGCAACTCCATAGTCATTGGGTCTATATTTGGAGTCAAATCGTCATATTTGAAATCCAATTCTTGCACTTCAAATGTGCCGTTTATAGCTTTGATATCGTCAGGATCTCCGATAATCATTTTTTCTTCGGCAGTTGGAAGCGGTACTTCTACTACCTCTGTAAGTTTTTTGTTGTTGCAAGATAGCAACATCAAAAAAGTTAGTAATATTGTAAAGATTATATTATTTTTCATTTTTATAAAGATCAAAAATAGCATCGGTATATAGCACTTTGGCTTCATCAACAGACAAATGGCTAATTTGTAGCCACGCATTGGTTTTGAAGGCGTTTCGCAAATCAAAACTTTCAGAATGGTTGTAGTTGATCGTGCCAAAAGTGGCTTGTTTATAGTAGGCATACAGCCGCAATTGCACATCTTGAGGCAGTGATGCTTGTGTCATTTTTGAAGCAATTTCAACCGCTTCTTGAAAGCGTATTTCCAACTCCGAATCTTTCATTTATGCGATAGATGCTATAATAGTTTGATTTCCAATGGCCTTTTGATTAAGAACTACGTCAATTTTTGTTCCAATCGGAAAAAACAAATCGACCCTTGATCCAAATTTGATAAATCCTGCGTCATCGCCTTGCACAACTTGCATGTCTGGTTTTGCATAGTTTACAATTCGGCGGGCTAATGCGCCAGCAATCTGACGGTACAAAATCTCACCAAACTCTGGAGTGTCTATCACCACGGTTGTTCGTTCGTTTTCTTCGCTTGCTTTTGGATGCCAAGCGACCAAGAATTTTCCGGGATGGTATTTGCTAAAATTGATGCGACCACTTGCAGCATATCGGGTGACATGCACATTGATTGGCGACATAAAAATAGAAACTTGAAGGCGTTTGTCTTTGAAATATTCTTTTTCAAAAACCTCTTCAATAACTACTACTTTTCCGTCAACGGGTGCCATAATATGCTTGTTGTTTACGGTCAAACTGCGATTTGGGTTTCTAAAAAATTGCAAAATAATAACCAACAATAGTAGCCCAAGTATTTGTACTGCTTTTTTGAGCCAAAATATTTCGATGAATTTATCGGCCATCAATACTGTGGCGATTGTAATAACACAGGATACTAAAATAATTTTTGCGCCTTCTTTATGAAAATGTAACATAGTTTAAAATTTGATAAAATAAATATATATAGGGTGCTACAAATATAACACTATCTAATCGATCTAACACGCCTCCGTGGCCAGGCATTATTTTTCCGCTGTCTTTTACGCCGGCAAATCGTTTGAATTTTGATTCAATCAAATCTCCAATTGTTCCAAATACCCCAACAATAACGGCAATTATTAACCAAATTTGGGTTGCTCCTTGAATAAAATACTTTGAAATAAAATAACTTGCGATTACCGCAAAAATTACGCCACCTACAAATCCTTCGACCGTTTTTTTGGGCGATATGCGTTCAAATAATTTATTTTTTCCGATTGATTTTCCTACAATATAGGCAAATGTGTCGTTTGTCCAAATTAATATGAAAATGCTAATGATTATTTTTGGGTTAAAACCGTGAATACCAAAAGGTATTTTGGTCAAAATCACAAACGGCAAAATCACATAACCTATCAAATAAGCATATTTTAAAAGGGTATCTATTTTGGTGGTTTTAGTTTCAAACAAAAAGAAAATACATTTGGCGGAAATCATTAGACTTGCCAAAAGCAGCAGTTTGTCATTTTGTGAGCTAAATTTGAAATTGTAAAACAACAAATAGATATTAAAAGCTAAAATAATTGAAATTGTTTTGTTGATATCTATTAGGTTACAAAATTCATAAACTGCTATTAACATGAATAAACCAAAAAGTACAAAAAAACTTTGTGACGAAAAAAGGGTACAACCAATCAATAAAATGATATAAATAGTTCCCGAAATTCCCCTTTTGACGGTTTCATTCATCTTACTGATCTTCTAAAAGCAACAAATAAAGATTTTTGGCAACACTACCATAATGCAAAAAATCTTCTTCTTTTGCTTTTTCAAAATATTTGATTGTAGTGATATTGCTTGGATAATTTTTGTCGTAGCGTTTTTTTATTTCTCGCAAACCGTCACTTTTATTATCAATTATTTGACTAGTTTTGGCCAAAATTATGATGTTTTCTGGCAATTCTTGTGGTTTGAGTTGTTTGATTTGGTTTGAAGAAAACAGTACAGACCCTTCGTCTGCAATCAAATTTTCGCAGGTTGCAAACAAAAATTTTGGGTTTGTTGTATTAATGAAATTCAGTTTATTTTCTTCGAGAATCGAAAAAAGGTTGTTTTCATAGCAAATCGCTTCGCATTCAAACCAATCATTTTCTTCGAGAATATCTTCAAAATGGTTTTTTACTTCGGTTAGATTTTCGCAATACAAAAATTTTCCTCCATTTTTTCTAAAGTTGATCGTAAACAATTCATCATTTGAGACATTGTTTTCGATATCGGATTTGTTCAAATCGGTTTCTGATTCTTCAACGGAAGCATCGGCTGTTGTTCCAAAAAATTTTCTAAAAAGACTCATATATTTTTTTAAAATAATTAATTTCAAAAAAGAAATCCTCCAAAGATAAAAAATTCTTAATTCAAATTTATATTTGAATTAAGAATTTTCTAAAAAAAGTGCATTTTTATGTTATAATGCGGTTTCTTCTTGCAAATTTTTGTCAAAAAGTCGTTTTCCAAAGATATTTTCGAGGTCATCTTTAAAAATCACTTCTTTTTCGATCAAAATATCTGCCAACAAATGGAGTTTATCTTTGTTTTCTTCCAAAATTTGAATGGCTCGTTGATACTGACTTTCAATTAATGCCGAAATTTCTTGGTCAATTATAAGGGCCGTTTCATCTGAGTATGGTTTTGAAAAATTGTATTCATTTTGACCAGAAGAGTCATAATAGGTTACGTTTCCAATTTTTTCGTTCAAGCCATATATAGTAACCATGGCACGTGCTTGCTTGGTTACTTTTTCTAAATCGCTTAATGCTCCTGTTGAAATTTTGTCGAAAGTTACTTTTTCTGCTGCACGACCGCCCATTGTAGCGCACATTTCGTCTAGCATTTGGTCTGGACGCACAATGAGTCGCTCTTCGGGCAAATACCAGGCAGCGCCCAGGCTTTGACCTCGTGGCACAATAGTAACTTTTACTAATGGTGCTGCATGTTCTAGCATCCAACTTACGGTGGCATGACCTGCCTCATGAATGGCAATTGCCTTTTTTTCGTCTGGAGTTACAATTTTGTTTTTCTTTTCTAATCCGCCGACAATTCGATCTACGGCATCCAAAAAATCTTGTTTGTCAACGGCTTCTTTGTTGTTTCTGGCTGCGATAAGTGCTGCTTCGTTGCAAACATTTGCAATATCTGCTCCTGAGAATCCCGGGGTTTGTTTGGCAAGAAAGTCAGTATCAAGATTTTCTACTTTTTTGAGTGGCAAAAGGTGTACGTCAAAAATCTCTTTACGCTCTCTAATATCTGGCAAATCTACAAATATCTGTCTGTCAAATCTTCCTGCGCGCATCAATGCTTTGTCCAAAACATCGGCGCGATTGGTTGCTGCAAGTACAATCACATTGGAGTTTGTACCAAATCCGTCCATTTCTGTCAACAATTGGTTGAGTGTGTTTTCGCGTTCGTCATTGCCGCCAGACATCGTGCCTTTGCCACGAGCTCGACCAACGGCATCAATTTCGTCGATAAAAATGATAGCTGGCGATTTTTCTTTGGCTTGTTTAAATAAGTCTCGCACACGAGATGCGCCAACGCCCACAAACATTTCTACAAAATCTGAACCAGAAATTGAAAAGAATGGCACTTTGGCCTCACCCGCAATGGCGCGCGCGAGCAATGTTTTACCCGTACCCGGAGGGCCTACTAGCAACACACCGCGTGGAATGCGACCTCCTAATTTTTGGAATTTAGTCGGCTCTTTTAAAAAGTCAACCACCTCAACAACTTCTTCTTTTGCTTCGTCGCAACCAGCCACATCAGCAAATGTGGTTTGATTGCTGCTTTCGTCTAATTGACGCGCTTTACTTTTGCCAAACGAGAATGGTCCGCCGCCCTTGCCGCCACCTTGCATTTGGCGCATAAAGAAAATCCACACACCGATTAATAAAATCATGGGGAACCATGACATGAAAATATCCATTAACAACGAGCGCTGTGCCTCTGGCTTGGCTTCTACTTTAACGTTGTATTTTAGTAAGTCGTTCACCATCCACAAATCACCAGGTGAATAGGTATTAAATTCTTTTTTATCTTGCGTAACGCCATGAATCACATGACCATCGACCTCTACGCTAGCTATGCGGCCTTCTTTTGCCTCTTGCATCAATTGCGAGTACGGCATATTAGTTTCGGTTTTGCCCTTACCCATCAACTGCATAAATAATGAACCCGTGACTAATACAATAATCACCCAAATTGCTATATTTTTACCCGTATTATTCACATTTATTCCTTAAATTAATCATAGGATTAACGTCATTTTAACCCTATTCTTACCAGCTTGTCGCTACAGAGTATTTGGTTTACGGCTTAATCCTAACAAATACACTTCACTACTGCGGTCGCGAGAGGCTTTTGGCTTGCGCGTCACTACTTTATCAAATTGTTGCCGCATCGTTTTTACAAGGTCATCAAATCCTGCACCGATAAATACCTTGACCAAAAAATTACCATTTGGTTTTAA
>JAYTNQ010000164.1:0-1598 GCA_043748255.1 Bacteroidota bacterium | reverse complement strand
TGCTTTTTGCAAATTCGCTAATCGAGCTTAATTTGAAATCTAATTTTGGATTTGTAATATCAAATCCATATTTGATATTATCAACAGACGATATAATAAAGGTAAGTTGTGATCCAATATTATCGTGCAAATCGCGCGAAATATTGATGCGTTGTGCGTGTAATTTGTTTTGGGTTTCTATTTGCGCAATGGCTTTTTTGAGTTTGTATTCTTGTTTTTGCTGTCTAACTTTCAGTTTTTGTTGTCTGTAAAACAAAAATCCTAACACCGCAACAAATAATGCCAAAATGCTTAATATCAATATTGTAGTGTTTTTTTGTTTGGCTTGAATATCTTTTTCAAGCAAAAGTTTTTCTTTTTTGGCGGTTTGAAATTTTGTGTCGAGTTCGTTTGTTTGTTTTAACACCTCCATTTCTAACCAATTGTTTTGTAGATTAATGGCACTTCTGTTATAATACATTACAGAATCAATTTGAATCAAATTTGCACATACTTCTGTTAATAATTGGTATGTTTCAATTAAATTTTCAACAGTTTCGGGATGATTTTTATATGTTTTTTTGAGATTCAACAACTGATTTTTTGCTTCAAAATAGTGGTGATTGTTCATTAATGCTTTAATTTCATCAAGATATAGTGATGACTCTTTGTTGGCTATTTTTATTTCATTATGTAATTTTTTTGAAATATTTAAAAATTTATTAGCTTCCGATTGTTTTTTTTGTTTGGTTTTGATAGTTGCAATATTGACAAAAGCACTCGTAATCGCTATTTTGTTCCCTACAATTTTGGCTGCTTTAAGGCTTTTATTATAAAATAGCATTGCATTCAAAGTATCGTTCAATTTCAAATACACATTACCTTTTGTTAGATAGGATGTGCAGAGTCCATCAAACAAATTATTTTGTTCCTGGTAGCTTATAGCCGAATCTAAATATTTTAACGCTTTTGAATAATTTTTATTTTCATTAAAAAAGTAGCCAATATTAGCCTTTGTAATCGCTACTAAATTTAACTTATTCGATTTTTCAAAAATGTCAGCTGCAGTAAGATAAGATTCTAATGCAGCTTTTTTGTTCCCTAATTTATTATACACATTCGCCAAATTTGCGTTTATTTTTGCAATTCCTTCAAAATCCTTCCGCATTTTTCTTATCATTACAGCTTTCAAATAATGTGTTTTTGAACTTTTATAATCTCCTTTTCTAAAAAAAACTGCCGCTATATCGCTATACACTTGGGACAACAAAGTAGAATCATTTAATTCTTGAGATGCGACTAATGCTTTTTTTCCATAATAAAGTGCGGAATCTATTTCTATATTTGAAAAATACCAAGTTAAATCTGAATAAATTGTAGCTCTTTTTTTGGCATCAATATCGGTTTTCAATTCTTGCTTTAAACCATTGATCAAATTTTGAGCATTTTGAGAGTAGCAAAAATTTGTAATTATTATAAAAACAAACCCTATAATTAGCTTTTTCATAATGCTAAAGAATTTTGAATTATAGTACCATTTGTTGATGAAAACAATGCAAATTTTCCGCCAATTTCTTCCATTCGCTTGCGCATATTGATGATGCCGTTGCCGTTTTCTA
>JAYTNQ010000163.1:0-4451 GCA_043748255.1 Bacteroidota bacterium | reverse complement strand
TCGGATCTCTAAAATCTTTAAACCCAGAATTTGGAATAATGGGATTGCCATTAAATTTTGTCCAATTTTCTCCTTCGTCAAGACTAAAAGCCAGTCCTTGCGATTGGTAATTATTTTGACCCGCTTTTTCACCTTTCATATTGTGGTAGGTAAAAATAGCAACCATTGGCGGATTTTTATTTGTGCCAAAACCAGAACTGTTTTGATCATCAATCACACAACTGCCCGAAAAAATCATCCCTAATTGATCGGGAAACAAAGCTATTTTTCGATGGTTCCAATGTATCAAATCTTTGCTCGTAGCATGACCCCAGTGCATTGGCCCCCAAACAATGTCGTCTGGATAATATTGATAAAACAAATGGTATTTGCCCTTATAATAAACCAAGCCATTTGGATCATTCATCCAGTTTTTTTGGGGCGAAAAATGAAATTGAGGTCTATAATTTTCTTTATAAACTTTAGAATCATCAACTATAGATTCATCAATATTTTTTGAAGATACCACAATGGTATCGCTTTCCTGATTTTTGCAAGAAAACAAAATTGCAAATAAGAATATTGAAATAAGTTTATGAAATACCGCCATTTTGATTAATTAAGCTATAAAAATACAACTCTATGTGAAATATATAAAAAAAAAGATTTTATTATAAAAGTCAGGCTTACAAAAACGATTTCGATTTTAATATTTTGAAATAAAATAACATTTTTGAAAATAGCAAATAAATAAAGGTACATTTGAAAATCAAAGAAAATCGGAGTGAACAAAACCAAAAACCAAATGAGAGATGAATTAATATCAAAAACAAAAAAGATTTTTCAATCAAAATTTCAAATTACCCCAAAAAAAATGATTCTATCACCAGGCAGAATTAATATTATAGGAGAACATATTGATTATAATGACGGTTTTGTTTTGCCTGGAGCGATAGACAAATATATTTGTTTTGGATTTAATAAAAACAATTCAAATACATCACAAATTTATGCTCTTGATTTTGACAGTTTTTTTGAATTTGATATAGTTACAAAAATAGAAAAGTCTGATTTGCAATGGACAAATTACCTTTTAGGAGTTTGTAATCAATTAAAAATCAATAATTTTGAAATTAAAGGTTTTGATTGTGTTTTTTGTAGTGATATTCCAATTGGCGCAGGACTTTCATCATCTGCAGCCCTTGTTTGTGGATTTTTATATGGATTGAACGAGTTGTTTGAACTTCGATTGTCTCCGATTCAAATCGCTCTGATGGGACAAAAGGCCGAACAATGGGTTGGAATTAATTGTGGTATTATGGATCAATTTGCAAGTGTAATGGGGCTCGAAAATAAGCTTTTAAAAATTGATTGTCGCACTTTGGATTTTGAATATTTTGATGCAGATTTTAGGGAATATTCAATCGTTTTATTCGATTCAAAAATAACTCATGCATTGGCAAACTCAGCTTATAATTTGCGAAGAAAACAATGTGAAGAAGGATTAAAAATAATCCAAAATTATTTTCCAGAAGTGCATAGTTTCAGAGATTTTAGCTTATTAAAACTTGATACATTGGCATCAAAAATGAATAAAATCGTATTTAAAAGATGTCAATATGTGATTAAAGAAATCGGAAGAGTTGAAGCCGCCTGTATTGCAATACAAGCAAAAAACATTACTGATTTAGGCACGCTAATGTATAAAACACATCAAGGCTTGGCAGATGAGTACGAAGTAAGTTGTCCTGAATTGGATTTTTTGGTTCGAACCGTACAAAGTAAAAATTGGAGCATAGGGTCAAGGGTTATGGGTGGTGGTTTTGGTGGGTGTACAATCAATCTAATTGAAAAAAATATTGAAAATCAAGTAGTTAAAGACATGAAGGAACTTTATTTTGAAAAATTTGGTCTTGAATTAATAAATTATACCGTCAATTTAAGTAATGGGACCTGTTTAATTGATGCCGCCTTATGAAATTATTTGACCCAAATACTGACCCACACAGAAGATTTAATCCGCTTATTGGCGAATGGGTTTTGGTTTCACCACACCGATCACAACGACCTTGGCAAGGTCAAAACGAAACAATCCTCGAAAAGAATTTAACAGCTTATGAATCCGATTGTTATTTGTGTCCAGGAAATTATAGAGCAAACGGATCTGAAAATCCAAAATACGAAAAATGTTATGTTTTTGATAACGATTTTGGGGCATTAAAGATTGAGGAATCAATTGTTAAAATCGATACAAATAGCAATTTTTTTCGGTCAAAACCAGAACGAGGCATTTGCAAAGTAATCTGTTTTTCGCCAAAACATTACCTTACACTACCTGAAATGGAATTGATTGATATTGAAGATGTTATTAAAGTTTGGCGTCAAGAATATAACATATTAGGAAAACTGGATTTTATCAACTATATTCAAATTTTTGAAAACAAAGGTGAGGTAATGGGCTGTAGTAACCCGCATCCACACGGACAAATTTGGGCGCAAGAATCCATGCCTAACGAGGTAGAAAAAACCAACAAAAATTTAAAGTCATATTTTGAAAAAGAACATTCTAATTTTTTGTTAGATTATTTAAACCAAGAATTAATCGAAAATAAACGAATAGTGATCGACAATGAATTTTTTGTAGTATTAGTTCCATTTTGGGCAATTTGGCCTTATGAAACAATTATTTTACCAAAGAGAAAAATTGAAAACATAAATGAAATGACCGAAGCCGAAATTTCTAATTTTGCGCTTACAATCAAGCAATTAACCACCAAGTATGACAATTTATTTCAAACTTCTTTTCCATATTCTGCAGGAATTCATCAGTCGCCAACCGATGGAATTGCACATCCTGAATGGCAGTTGCATTTTCATTTTTATCCGCCTTTATTAAGAAGCGCAATAGTCAAAAAATTTATGGTTGGCTATGAAATGCTCGGCGAAGCCCAAAGAGACATTACAGCAGAAAGTAGTGCAGAAATATTACGAAATTTATCTTTAACTCATTACAAATCTAATAATTAAATGAAAAATTATCATTCTAACTTAAAAAAAACCGCATTAATATTATTCCTTATTTGCAATAAATTTGGATTTTCGCAAAACGTTTTGATTCCTATCGAAACCAAAGACCATGCCTTTTTGCTTCAAACAGATAGTAATAATCGGTTAAGAACTGTATATTTTGGAAAACCGTTGTCAAAAGCATCTGATTATCAATTTGTTGCTGAAAATTATAGTTATGACGAAAATAATGCGGGTATCTATAATGCGACCTACACTCCGGCTGGAACTTGGAATTATGTAGAGCCAGCCATTCAACTAAAACATGCTGATGGTAATCCATCTTTAGAATTAAAATATGTAAGTCATTTGTCTGAAAACCAAATTGATGGGTCAAATATGATAACTATTTTATTAAAAGATCCAGTTTATGATTTTGAAGTCAATCTTTGTTATAAAATTTGGAAAAATGAAAATACTATCGAGCAATGGACAACAATTTTGCATCGAGAAAAAAAAGCTATTTTGATTCAAAAAATGGCTTCGGCCAATTTATATTTTGCGCAAAAAGATTTTTATTTGACCAGTTTTCAAGGAGAATATTTGAAAGAGTTTCAACCAACAGAAACCAAACTTTTGCAAGGTATTAGAACAATTGATTCAAAATTGGGAACACGAGCAATGTTGCTGCAATCGCCAAATTTTATGGTTTCCATTAACCAACCCGCCACAGAAAATCAAGGCGTCGTTATTTTGGGACAGTTGGCTTGGAGTGGCAATTTTAAACTTGATTTTGAAATAGATTCACACAAAAATTTGAGACTAATTGCAGGAATTAATCCATATAACAGTGAATATGAATTGCAACCAAATACGAAGTTTGAAACGCCAAAATTAATTTACACAATTTCAAATAATGGTGTTGGTGAAGCTAGCAGAAATATGCACAAATGGGCTCGAAATCATGATATATTGGACGGAAATGGGGCTCGAACAACCCTTTTGAACAATTGGGAAGCAACTTTTTTTGATTTTGATGAAAACAAATTAAAGAGCCTTTTTAAAGATGCTAAATCTTTAGGTGTTGATTTATTTTTGTTAGATGATGGTTGGTTTGGCAACAAATATCCTAGAAATAATGATGATGCAGGTCTTGGAGATTGGCAAGAAAACAAAGCCAAATTACCCAATGGACTTCCGTTTTTAGTTTCGGAAGCCAAGAAAGCTGGAGTGAAATTCGGTATCTGGATTGAGCCAGAAATGGTTAATCCAAAAAGCGAATTATATGAAAAGCACCAAGATTGGGTAATCAAACAGCCGAATAGACCAGAAATTTATTATAGAAATCAGTTGGTTCTGGACTTGTGTAATCCTGAGGTTCAAAACCATGTTTTTGGAATTGTTGATACACTTTTGACTAAAAATCCCGAAATGGGGTTTATCAAATGGGATTGTAATGCAGTAAT
>JAYTNQ010000162.1:0-11528 GCA_043748255.1 Bacteroidota bacterium | reverse complement strand
CCACTCGGGCACAATATTTTCATGATGATGGCGATGGCATTACTTTTTTTGAAAAAGCAATGAAATATGGCGCCAAATTTCAAGAAAATGAAAATTCGTCGCAAGTGAGTTTATTTGGCGAAGCCAGCGAAGTGCAAATTGCCGAACCAATAGTGCCCGCCTGCGAAGATTGGAGCACCATGGAAAAATTGGCACGCGAAAAAGAGGTTGTAGGCATCTATATTTCTGGGCATCCGCTCGATGATTATAGATTTGAAATGCAATATTTTTGCAATGCAAAGCTAGAATTACTCAAAAATCTGGACCAACAAATCAACAAAAACCTCACTTTTGGTGGTATCATCACCAACGTGCAACACCGAATTGCCAAAAACGGCAAAGGCTGGGCATCCTTTGTGTTAGAAGGATATGACGAAAGCTTTGAATTCAAAATCTTTGGCGAAGAATATCTCAAATTTAGACACTTTTTGATACAAAACAACTTTACCTTTCTCAAAATATTGGTCAAAGAAGGCTGGGCAGACAAAGAAACCGGCAAAAAAGGCGACCCAAGACTACAATATATGTTGGTGCAATATCTACAAGACGTTTTGCCAAATTTTGCCAAAAAACTAATCATCCATTTGAATATCAAAGATATAAAAACCGATTTTATTCATCAATTAAGCACTGTTTTTAAAACCCACAAAGGCGAAAATCAAGTTTCATTTGAGGTTTTAGAAATAGAAAAAACAAAAAAAATGGTCGAAATACCAGTCGCAGAATCAGACGAAAACGAAACCATGATCGACGAAAACAACGAAATCCTCGAAATCAACAACCAACCAACAGCTGAAACCATTGAAATCGAAGAAACCAAAATCATCACCCGATTGCCAATGCCAAGCCGAAAAGTAAAAGTGAAAATAGGTGCCGAGCTACTACTCGAATTAGAAAAAATGCAAATCAATTTTAAACTCAATTAATTTGTTTTTTTGGCGCACACCTCCCCTACCACACACCACCGGTCCTGCTGCACGCTTTATCTTTTTTTGGTTTTTGAAAAAAAAAACCAAAAAAAGGATGCCGCTGCATCAGGGCGAATTTAGACCTGTAGCGCCTTCAAGACGTTTTAACCATTATCGTCAAGTTTCATTACATTGTTATTGTACTCAATGAAAAGGAATCAAACCACTAAATTTTTGCTATCTCCTTAAAACCTTAAAAAAAAACACTTGCTTTCACAAGTGTTTGCTTTGTCAACATATTTTATTTTTTTTCTAAAATTTCTAATTCAAAAATCAAATTGGCATTTGGAGGAATAACAGTCCCAGCACCACTCGAGCCATAACCCAACTTTGAAGGAATAAAAAGCGTGATTTTGTCACCAAAAGATAACAAATTAAGACCTTCCAAAAACCCCGGAATTAAACCAGTTTTCTTGCCAATCTCAAACGGAAATGGTTGATAACCGTTTTGAGAAGCACGATTTTGATCAAATTTTCCATAAGTTTTATTCACATCTTCACGGCTGCTATCAAAAAGGCTACCATCTTCAAGAAAACCTGCATAATTAACAAGTACAGTCGAGGCATCGGCAGGTTTTGTGCCTGTCCCTTTTACAATCACATACTCCAATCCAGATTCAGTTTTGGTTGCCGTAGCTTTTAAAGCTGCCAATTCGGCAACTTTTGACGCCATTACAGGAGCATATTTGGCGGTATATTCTCTCTTTCTGACAGCATCAATTTCGGCTTGTTTTTTTATTTTTTCGTCTCGAAAGGCGGCTTGTTTTTTGTCATCATCAGCTTTATTGGCAAAATAATCACTGAAAATTTTTGGCGCATCAAATGCTTTTGCCAAAGCACCTTTTCTAGTGATTGTGATGTTATTGATAATATCGTCTTGCACAATAGCATTTACTACATCCATACCGCTCACCACATGACCATAAATGGTATGTTTGTCATTGAGCCAAGGTGTTTCTTTATGCGTAATAAAAAATTGACTGCTATTTGTTGCAGGTCCAGAATTGGCCATAGCCAACAATCCTCCGCTTGTAAATTTCAAATCAGAAAATTCGTCTTTAAAAGAGTAACCGGCATTTCCAGAGCCATTTCCGGCGGGGTCGCCTCCTTGAATCATAAAATCTTTGATAACCCTATGAAATTTTAAACCATTAAAAAATGGTTTTCCTTTATATTTTTCGTCAACATTTGGATGATTTCCTTCGCTTAAAGCCACAAAATTGGCTACTGTAACCGGTGCTTTTTGAAACTCCAATTGCAACAAAATATTACCTTTTGAAGTTGCTATTTCAGCAAATATTCCTGTATTGTTATTGCTGGGTGTAGCAATTTTTATGGCTCTTGTTGGCACGGCTTTTAAAGCCTTTTGTGTTGCTTTTTTGGTTGTTTGTGCAAATACTGTTGTAATTCCTAAAAACAACAAAAAGGCGATTTTTAATTTTAACTTCATGATTTTTAAATGTTTATAATAAGTAATAGAAATAAATTTTAATTAGGTAATTTTTCAAATAATTCGAGTTCAAAAACAAGGTTTGAATTTGGCGGAATAACACCGTTTCCGTATCCTGCCTCGCCATATCCCAAGTTTGATGGAATAAAAGCAATAATCTTGTCGCCAAATGACATTGTTTCTAATGCCTCCAAAAAGCCCGGAATCAATCCATCTTTTTTGCCTGCTTCAAACGGTATAGGATCATATCCATGCTGGGCTGCACGATTTTGGTCAAACTTACCATATTCACGGGCTACAGATGCAACACTACTGTCAAATAGCATACCGTTTTCAAAATATCCAGCATAATGAATATAAATTTGAGATCCAGATTTTGGTTTTTTATGGTTTCCTTTTTTCAAAATTTTGAACATAAGTCCAGTTTGGGTTTTGGTAGCACCAATTTTTGAAGTTGCAAAATAAGCAATTTTAGCGTCTAAAACTGTTTTGAATTTGGTATCAAAAATTTTCTTGTTTTCTGCATCAATTGCAGCCTGTTTTTTCATGTTTTCGGATTCATTTTCAAAATAATTATTAAAAATTTTCACTGCTTCAAATTTTTTGGCCACCTCACCTTTTCTTATGATTGTAATACTCGAAATGGCATCATCTTGCACAATTTTATTCACAACTGCCATCCCATTTTCTACAACATGACCAAAAATGGTATGTTTGCCGTCTAACCATGGCGTTGCAACATGGGTAATGAAAAACTGACTGCTGTTGGTTCTTGGACCCGAGTTTGCCATTGCCAAAACACCTGCTTTTTCAAACTTCAGATCCGAAATCTCGTCGATAAATTCATATCCTGTGCCACCAGAACCATTTCCATCTGGATCACCACCTTGTATCATAAAATCTGGAATAACACGATGAAATTTCAATCCATTGTAAAAAGGCTTTGATTTGTATGTTGGATTTACAAATGTGTTTTTTCCCTCTGTCAAACTTACAAAATTGGCAACTGTTATAGGTGCTTTTTCCATTTCTAAAGCTACAATAATTGTACCTTTTGTGGTTTTGATTTCGGCATACAAACCATCTTTAAGATTGCTATGTTTGTCTCTACAGCCAAAAAAACTACTCGTAATGAGTAAAATAAAAATTATTTTTTTTGTCATTTTTTTCTATTCAGGTTTAAAATCATTAAGCACAACAGTGCATATTATAGGAGTGTTTGGGCCAATAAGGTGATTATCGCCATGATATCCGTAGGCGATATGTGAAGGAAAAAGAAAGGTTATTTTTTCTGATTTTTTCATCAATTTTATGCCATCTCGCAAACCCATCAATATATTTTGTTTGTCAACATGATAAACTTGAGGACGCAGTTCAACATCAGAATAAATGGTGTTTTGGTTCAAATCTTTGATTTCGTAATCAAAAAAAGCAACATCGCCCTTTTTTGGTCTTAGGGTATCTTTGGTGTTTTGATTTTCATAAAAATACCAATATCCTTTTTGGGAGGCTATATATTTGACCTTTGGCTGACTCTTTATGATTGAATCAATTTGTCCTTCTTCGCCTTTTATCAATTTTTTGTTGCGTATAACAGATTCTTTCAGAAAGGTTCCAGACGCTTGCGAAATTGGTTTGCGGGCTTGTTGTTGTGAGCAACTCACGATCAAACAAAATGCTAAAATTAATTGTATTGTTTTTTTCATCAAACGCATTTTAGAAGTCAATATTAGTTATTTTTAATATTTTTTGAAACTTCAGTATCGTTTCGTTCAAACTTAATTCCGATTTTCCGCCTGCAGCATTGATGTGGCCACCACCTTCAAAATGAGTTCGGGCAAATTGATTTACATCAAAACTACCTTTTGATCGAAAAGAAATTTTTATCATTTTGTCTGCTTTATTTTCTATAAAAATTGCTGCAAATTTAATATCTTTTATTGACAATCCATAATTTACTAGACCTTCTGTATCTCCTTTAACAAAATGATAACAATCTAATTCTTCCTGGGTCAAAGTGATAAATGCAGTGTTTTTTTCAGCAATTATTTGCATATTTTGAAGTGCTTTTCCTAATAATTGTAAACTATGATAAGAATTATTATCAAAAAGCAAACCGTGAATTTGGCTGTTCTCAACACCAAAATTAATCAATTCAGATACAATTTTGTGGGTCAGCGCAGTGGTTTTTGGAAATCTAAACGACCCAGAGTCTGTTACAATTCCAGTGTAAATACAGGTTGCTATTGTCTTGTCTATCAAGTTTTTGTGACCTAAAATTTCTATAAAATGATACGCCATTTGACAAGTAGATCCATATTGTGTGTCTGAAAAAGCAACAACGGCATAATCGTCTGGATTTTGATGGTGATCGATCATCACAAACGGGCAATTTAGATTTTGCAATATCGGTTCGAGCTCGCCTACTCGGTGCAAGGCATTGAAATCTAAAGTAAAAATCAAATCGCAATTTTGTAAAATTTCAGTAGTTGCTTTTTTATCTTTTTCAAAAAAAACAACTTCGTTTGCACCGGGCATCCATGACAAAAAATCTGGAAACTCGTTTGGCGCAACAATAATTGGGTGGTGGTTTATTTTTTTTAAAAAATGATAAAGTGCTAAAGTTGAACCCATTGCATCTCCATCTGGATTGCGGTGTGGAATAATCCCAATTTTTTTTGGCTCTGCCAACAGGTCATGAATGATTTTAATTTCGTTTTTTTTCATTTTGCGAAAATACAATTTTTTGATTTATTTTGTTACATTTTGGCTACAAAAAGACCATAACTTACAGCCATTAATCCTAAAATTAGGCTTAAACTAATATACAAAATGCCTGAAAATGAGTTTTGATTTTGAAAAAGTTCTAAGCTTTCCAATCCAAAAGTAGAAAATGTAGTAAAACCACCACAAAAACCCGTGATTAAAAGTCCTTTAATATCGCTATTGGTTAGTTGTAATTTTTCGAGAATTCCAAAAAAATATCCGATCAAAAAACATCCCAAAACGTTTGTCAAAAAAGTAGCCAAAGGAAAGTAATTGCTCCAAAATTTGTTAACCAATAACGAGGTCAAAAATCTCAAAACACTTCCAACGGCACCACCAAGTGCAATAATCAATATAGTTTTTAGCATTTATCCATATATTTTTTGAAACAAATCGGCATATTTTTCTAGTACCGCTTTTCGTTTTAATTTAAGTGTTGGGGTGAGATGCCCTCCATCAATTGTCCACAAATCTGGCGTCAATTCAAAACGTTTTATTTGTTCCCAATTTCCAAATTTTTGATTTATTTCGTTTATTTCCTCTTGAATTCTACTGATTATTGCTTGGTTTGAAATAACAGCTTGATTTGAATTTTCAATTTGAATATCATGGAGTTTTGCCCAATCTTTTGCAAATTCAAAATTGGGTTGGATAATAGCTGCTGGCATTTTTTGACCATCACCAATAACCATAATTTGCTCTATAAACCGCGACTGCTTCATGGCGTTTTCAAGCAGTTGTGGGGCAATATATTTTCCGCCAGAGGTTTTAAACATTTCTTTTTTACGGTCTGTGATTTTCAAAAAACCATCGTTATCAATCACACCAATATCGCCCGTATGAAAATATCCATTAATTATAACTTCGTTGGTTAGTGTTTCATCTTTATAATATCCCATCAAAACGTTGGGTCCTTTGCACAAAATCTCGCCATCATCGGCAATTTTTAGGATTACATTATCTATAACTTTGCCAACAGTACCTATTCTAAAACCAAAATTTCGTACATCATTCACTGTAATGACGGGCGAAGTTTCTGTTAATCCATAGCCCTCCATCACCGGAATATTAGCTGCTGCAAAAACGCGAGCCAATCTTGGCTGAAGTGCTGCACTGCCCGAAACCAGAAGGTCAATTTTGCCTCCAAGGGCATCTTTCCATTTGCTAAAAATTAATTTTCGTGCTATTTTTAGTTGCCATTCATACCAAAAGCCGTTGGCTTGATAGGGTTCATAACGCAAACCAAGATTGATTGCCCAAAAGAAAAGTGCTCTTTTTATTCCGGTCAATTCGGTGCCTTTTGCAATTATTTTGTCATAAACTTTCTCCAAAAGTCGTGGTACTGCTGTAATTACTGTTGGATTAACTTCTTTCAGATTATCGCTTAATTTTTCTATCGATTCGCCAAAATATACAGAAACACCAAAATATTGGTATAGATACAAAATCATTCTTTCAAAAATGTGGCAGATTGGCAAAAAGCTCATCGCACGGGTTTGTCCTGCAACAAATGGAATTCGAGACGAGCTATCCAACACATTTGAAACAATATTATGGTGGGAAAGCATTACCCCTTTTGGTTTTCCTGTTGTGCCTGATGTGTAAATAATGGTGGCTAAATCTAATGGATTAACTGCATTTTTTCGAGATTCAACCTCATCTTGATTGTCTATATTTTCGCCAATTGTCAAAAGTTCTTTCCAATTTTTGCAGTTTTCAATTTCGTTAAACGAAAAAACTTCGATAAGATTTGGCGTGTTTTGTTTGATTAAATTTACTTTTCGCAGCACTTCTGCATCAGAAACAAAACAATATTTGGCCTCACAATGATTCAAAATATATTCGTAATCATTTTCAGAAATTGTTGGGTATATTGGTACGGTTTGTGCTCCGGTTTGCAAAATGCCTATATCCATAATGTGCCATTCGGTGCGATTATTGGAAGAAATAATAGCAATTTTGTCGTTTTTTTGCAACTTTAATTTTAATAAGGCTCTCGAAATTGCGTTTGCTTTTTCAATATATTCCGCAGTTGAAGTTGGTTGCCAAACGCCGTTAAATTTGGTTACAAGTGCGTCTTGTAGCGGATGATTCTCAAGTTGATAATATGGGAAATCGAATAATCGGGTAATGGCTATCATGAATGTTTTCTAAAATTTCACGCAAATTAATTATTATTTTTTTCATTCACAATTTTTAAATAGAAATATGTAATTTTGCATCGCCTTTTTATCGTATAAAAAACACAAATCATGTTAAAAAATTTCCGCACTTTAGAATATAAAGCATTGATTTTAAGAATTTTGCTGTCCTACTTATTTTATTTTATTGCACGAGTTTTATTTTATTTTTACAACACCAATTTGATCAAAGTTGATTCAATTTCAGAATTTTTAAATCTTTGTTATCATGGTTTGGCATTTGACACAACCGCGATTATTTATACAAATTGTCTATTTATTTTAATTTCAGTTTTGCCTTTTATGGTCAATACGTATATTAATTTTCAAAAAAAACTATGTTATTTATATTTTTTCACTAATCTATTTGCGTATTCATTCAATTTTGTAGATTTTATTTATTATCGCTATACTTTTAATAGAAGTACACGAGCCGCTATGGATTCTTTGGAACAGGAAAGCAATAAAACGGTCTTGTTTTTCAATTTTTTGCTTCATTATTGGCATGTTTTTTTATTGTTTTTTGGATTGGCTTATTTTTGGATTTATTTGTATAAAAAAATCAAATTAGTACCACAAAAATACAATCCAAATGCCGCTTATTTTGGCTCTTCAATTTTGGGTTTTTTGATAACAATAGCTTTGTGTATAGGTGGTATTCGAGGTGATTATAAAAAATCTACTCGCCCAATTAACTTGATGGACGCCAGTAGATTTGTGTCAAATTCTGGACAGGCAGATGTGGTGTTGAACACGCCATTTGCCATTATTCGTACTTGGAACACCAATTCTTTTTTGAAAGAAAATTTTGTTTCAAACCAACAAATTGATGCTTTGGTAGCGCCAATCAAGCAATATCAAAAAAATTCATTGACGCATCCTAATATTGTAATTTTTTTGCTCGAAAGTTTTGCACGCGAGTACAATGGCAGTTGCAACAAGCACAACAAAATTCCAAATTTTGTGAGTTATACGCCTTTTGTAGATTCGCTTGCCAATCATGGATTGTTGTTTTCTAACGCTTATGCCAATGGCTACAAATCAATTCATGGCGTCTCGTCTGTGATTGCCGGAATTCCTTCGTTCAAAGATGCTTTTACATCATCGGCATTTGCCAAACAAAAAATTCAATCTTTGGTTTCTGTGCTAAAAAGTGAAGGTTATGACAGCTCTTTTTTTCACGGTGCGCCAAATGGTTCTATGGGGTTTCAGGGTTTTGGTAATATTTTGGGCTATGACCATTATTATGGCAAAACCGAATATAATAACGATGCCGATTTTGATGGGGTTTGGGGTATTTGGGACGAGCCTTTTTTACAGTATTTTAATTCGATTTTAAGTGCCAAAAAGCAACCTTTCATGGCCACTTTATTTTCAGTTTCGTCTCACGAGCCCTATCAAATTCCAGATAAGTACCAAAACAAATTTCCAAAAGGAACTGTAAATATCCATCAATGTATTGGATATACTGATTTTGCTTTGAAACAATTTTTTGAAGTTGCTAAAAAGCAAAAGTGGTATCAAAATACGATTTTTGTGTTTGTTGCCGATCATGGAAATACAGTGGCCTATCCCGAATATCAAAAACCAGCTAATCACAATACAGTACCCATTTTATTTTTTAGACCAGATCACAAATACGTTGGCGAAAATCAAGATTTTGCACAACAAATTGATATTTACCCCACGTTATTAGATATGATTGGCTATCAAAAACCGTTTAGAAGTTTTGGACGAAGTTTGATTGGTGATACCAAAATTGCCCCATTTGTGATCAAATATGCTGGAAATTCGTATCAATATTTTTCTGGAAATTATGTGTGTTGTTTTGACGGAAAAAAAGTTATTGGCTTTTATGACAAAAACGATAAGGACATGGCTATCAATCTTATAGACAAAAAAAATTCCGAAATGAATTTGATAGAACTCAAATGCAAGGCTTTTATTCAATCGTATATGGAGCGCATTATTGACAAAAAATTAGATCATTAGGGATCATTTCAAAATTAAAATATTCTTTTTAAACTTTTAAAAAAAACATTTTACGAAGCATTTTTTTGGCAAAAGGCACAAAAAAACAGGATTGCCCGCACAAAAAACCTATCCCGATGAGCAAAAATGGATAAATTGGTAAAACGATTATCAAGAGCAATACAAAATTCCAAAAAGCACCTAAATTTTGATTATAAATTTTAAAAAAACTTAACAAAAAGCTCCCGATTTTGGCAGATAAGGACCCGTTTATGGCAAAAACAATAAATATAACTCCTAATTGAAAATTGGATTTTATTTGCCATTTTTGTTTGATTTTTTTAAACATATATCTAACTTTAAAGTGAAAACAAATTTAAAAAAAATAATTGAACCTGAAAAACAAATATGATTTAAAGGGGATTCAATGCTCAAAAAGCAGTTTAATATTTTCATAAGAATTGCCCAAAGCAGACACGATTTCGTCGGGATTTAGCCAAGCAACTTTTTCGATTCCTTCCTCGATCTGCCCAAAACCGTCACCTTCAAAACTGGTTTCCATCAAAAACCATTGTGTAATTTTGAGTTTGTAAACACCATTTCGTTTAAAAATATGGTATGTCTTTTGCAATTTATTCAATATTTTGAGATTATTTATGCCCGTTTCTTCTTCAACTTCACGTATAGCAGTTTGTTCAATCGTTTCGCCTTTTTCTATACCACCTTTGGGCAAATCCCATTTTCCGTTTCTAAAAATAAACAAAACCTGACGTTTTTGATTAAAAACCATACCACCACCTGCTTTTTGAACTGGTAATTTTGATTTGAGGACTCGCATCATTTCTTTTTCATCAGGATGATACAAAAAAACTTTTTGCAATTTATTTTGAAACATTTTTATGATAATTTGCGATATATCAACGCTTTCTAACAAAAAAATCTGAAAATCAGTTTCTTTTTGAATTTGATTTGTTAGAAAAAAAGGTTTGTCGTTCACAAAAACTTTATACATTTGCACTATGATTTTTAATAAAGATACTGCGGCCCAAACGGCCGAATTGCTTTTACAAATAAATGCAATTAAATTGAATTCACGAAATCCTTTTTTGTGGGCTTCCGGTTGGAAATCGCCCATTTATTGCGATAATCGTATAACACTCTCATTTCCAGCGGTAAGAAATTATCTCAAAGAAGAATTTGCCAAAAATATTGAAAAAAAATATGGCAAACCAGATGTTATTGCGGGGGTTGCAACGGGTGCTATTGGCATTGGCCTTATGGTTGCAGAGGCGCTCGCCCTTCCGTTTGTGTATGTTCGACCCGAGCCAAAAAAGCATGGACGATTGAATCAAATTGAAGGTTTTTTGCAAAAAGGACAAACCGTGATTGTGATCGAAGACTTGATAAGCACTGGTAAAAGCAGTCTTTTGGCCGTTGAAGCTCTTCGTGAATCTGGCGCACATGTAAAAGCAATGGTGGCTATTTTTGACTATGGTTTTGAAATTGCCAAACAAAATTTTGATACTGCAAACCTCGAGTTGCATACTTTGAGCAACTACGAAAACTTGATAGCACTAGCCTTGTCTAAAAAATATATTACCGAAAACGAAGAGCAAACACTGCTGGAGTGGCGTACAAATCCAAGTGATTGGAAATAGGATAAAATACTAATAATTGATATTTTGGTTGTTTTTATTTGAATCGTATTTTTTAGTTTTGAACTAATAATAATCAACAATTCTTTAATATTTTATGGAGGGTTGTCCGTTTAAGCTTACGGTATTTGTTATCCAATTTCCGTTTTGGTCAAAGGTATAAATGTATTCTTGGATGCGTAAATCGGTTTTCGAAGATTTTAAAAGACCATTTGGAAAATAGGTTTTCAAAATGTTTTTTTCGGGACAAAAGTTAGAAACCATAATATCATTTTCATAGCTAATTTGGTAGTTTTCACTATTATTCTTGGTTGGCTTATTTTTTTTGAAGCCTACTTTTTTTATTAATGTGCCATAATTGTCATAATAATAATCAATGCTTTTTTGTGCTGTAAATTCATGAACAAGCTGTTGATTTTTATATACTTGAGTAATAAAAAATGGTTTGTCAGCTTTGTCTTCCAAATTGGTTTTTGTGATCATGATCGTATCTTTATTA
>JAYTNQ010000161.1:0-4462 GCA_043748255.1 Bacteroidota bacterium | reverse complement strand
CTTTGAGCGAATTTCTGTCTCGCAGTGCGTCTTGCACATCGACACCTATGATGATATTGGCTCCCAAATTTCTGATTTCTTCTAAAGGATAATTGTTGGTCAAACCACCGTCCATGAGCATTTGTCCGTTGATTTCGACGGGCGAAAACAGGGTTGGAAATGCCGAGCTTGCTAATAGGGCTTGCGCCAAACTGCCGCTATTGATCAATACCGATTTTCCGGATTCGATGTTGGTTGCCATACATAGAAATGGTATTGGAAGCTTGTTGAAGTCGGTGATGTTGCGTACTTTGTGTGTAAGTTTGTTGAGCAAATTAAAGTTGTACATACCTTTTGAGAGTGATAATGGCACTCCTATTTTGAATTTGCTGAAGGGTAATGCAATGGTATAGGTTTCGTCATTTTTTTTTTCGTAAAAATTTTTTGAGCTTCGAGGAATGTAATCTTTGATCAAATCACCAAAGTTTGTAGCTCGAAAGATGGAATCTATTTGTATGCCTGTATAGCCCGAAGCATAGAGCCCGCCTACTACAGAGCCCATGCTGGTGCCGCCTACAAAATCGATTTTGATGCCCAATGAGTCGATCACTTTTAAGACGCCTATGTGTGCAAATCCTTTGGCTCCTCCCCCACTCAATACGAGTCCTATTTTGGGTTTTTGGGGGTTTGATTGTGCGTTTATGGTTTGTATATCAAAAAGTGTTGTAAGAAGTGCGAGTGCCAAGCCCCAGATGTAAGTGGAAAGCCACGATGGGCAAAAACCTATTTTTTCTGCACAAAAAAGGGCGACGCAAGAAGCCCCTTTTTTGTGCATAGAAAAAAAGGTTTTTGGCAGAGTGCTTGAAACGTGCAGCTGGAATAGGCTCATAAAAAAAAGGCTTATTGTGGTTGTAAATTTCGTGATTATTTTTTAAAAACTGTTTGTTTTGATATTTTTTTTTGCGGTTTAAATTTGCTTATTTTTGTAATCTAATTTTATGATATGGATCTTGAATTTTCTTTAAAATCGTTTGACGGGTTGTCTTCGAATGAGTTATATGCTATTTTGCGCTTGCGGTCTGAGGTTTTTGTGGTTGAGCAGGACTGTGTTTTTTTGGATATGGATGGCAAAGATGCGATTTCGTTGCATTTGATGGGTTGGTGCGAGGGCAAAATTGTGGCTTATTCGCGCTTGTTTGATGCAAATGGCTATTATGCCGAGGCGTCTATTGGCAGGGTGGTGATTGATGCTAATTTTCGGGATAAAAAATGGGGTCACGCTTTGCTACAAAAGGGTTTTGATTTGATTTTGGAGCATTTTGGTCAAACCAAAATTAGGATTGGCGCGCAGTTGTATTTGAAAAAATTTTATGAAACGAATGGCTTTGAGGTTGCTGGTCCGGTTTATTTAGAAGATGGGATAGAGCATATCGAGATGATTCGGCATTAGCTTTTTGTGATGAGTAGCTCGACACGGCGGTCATATTCTGGCCCTTTGCCAAGCGGAATGGTGTTTCCAAATCCTCTGAAAGACATTCTTCGGCTATCTATATGCTTGGACAGCAAATAATTATAAACATTTTCGGCGCGATTGATCGATAGTTCTCTTTTGTGGGTTTCGCGGTCTATGGCTTCTTTTTGAAATGGTGGGATGCAACATACGTGTCCTTGAATTTCAAAATTAAGAGTTCGATATTTTTGTAAACTTCGGGCTATTGCATCCAAATCTTTTTTGGCTTTTGTGGTCAATTTGCTACTTCCTCTTTCAAAAAGTAGGTTTTCGAGATAGATGTGATCGCCCGGAATATGCTTTTTTTGTATGGTTCCATAAAATCCTGGCAATTCAATTTTGGGCAATGGTTTTAGGTTTAACACTACATCTACACGTCGATTTTTTGATCGTACTTCGGGCAAATTTTCTACAATATCGTCGTCTATCAAAATACGTCCTTTGCCTTCTATGGTTACTATTATTTTGTTTTTGATACCGTTTTCGGTCATTTTGTCTTTGATGGTATTGGCTCGATTGATAGACAATTTGTAGTTGTATTTGTCTTTGCCTACATCGTCTGTATAGCCAAATATTTGTACAGATGCGATTCTGGTGGAGTCTGTATTTTTTATAAAATTGATTACGGCTTCGGCTTGTTTTTGATCTAGATTGAATTTGTCAAATTGAAAATATACCGATTGCACGACTTCTTCTTGTGCGTGAAGGATTCCGATTATAAGTAAAGGGAGGGCTTTTAGAAATTTGATCATTATTTTTTTAGAATTTTGTTGTATTTTGAGGTGTTTTCCAAAATTTCTGTGGCTGCTTTTATTTCTGGACTGTTTGTGGTATAATATTGATATAAGCCTTCTTTGTATTGAAATCTTTTGATAATTTCGTCCAAAAGCAGTTTGTTGATTTCTGTTTTGGCTTTGTCCATTTGGTTTTCTTCAGATTTTTGAACTGCGGCAAGTAGTTGTTGGTATTCTGTGGTTATATTGGTGTCTAAATTTTCTTTTTTGGCGGCTTCGAGGGTTTTCAAAAGTGTTTTTTCGGTTTCGGTGTCAAAGTGGTATTTGTTGGTTTTCAAAAATTGTTTGAAATCTTCAAAATCAGCATCTGAAATGGTAGGGATGGTATTGCCAAGGTTTTGATTTTTGAAATAATAGGCGGTGGCGAAGTCAAAAATGCCATTGTTTTTTTGGAGTGATTCGGCAATATTGCTCAATTTTGTGTTTTCTAATTCAACATCGGGTAATACGCCTCCGCCGTCATATACGGTGCGTCCTTTTCTGGTTTTGAATGAGTTATAGTTGGTTGCTTGTGTGCGTGTGGCATGCCCGTCTTTGTCTTTGTGAGCATAATCTAGGGCTTGAATACAGCGTCCGGATGGGGTATAATAGCGTGAAATGGTTACTTTTACTTGGGTACCATAGGTCAGGTCGATAGGGCGCTGTACCAAGCCTTTTCCAAAACTTCGACTACCAATCACTACGGCGCGATCCAAATCTTGCAGGGCACCGGAAACGATTTCTGCTGCAGAGGCACTTTTTCCGTCAACGATAATCACCAAGGGGATTTCCAAATCATAAGGTTCTTTAGTAGTTTTGTAGGTTGTATTGTATTTTTCGACCTTTGATTTTGTGGTTACAATAACCTCATCTTTTGGTACAAAAAGGTTACAAATATTCACGGCTTGGTCTAATAATCCTCCTGGATTGCCTCTCAAATCAAGAATAATGCGCTCGGCTCCGTCGTTTTTTAGTTTTTCGAGGGCTGCTTTGGTTTCGGTTGTTGTTTTTTTGTTAAATTGACTCAAAACGATGTATCCTGTCTTGTCGTTTACTTTTCCAAAAAACGGAACTGCCTTAATATCAACCTCGTCAAGTATTATTTGAGTACTATTAATTTTGCCTTGGCGTTTGTATTTGATGTCAATTTTGGTGTTTTTGCCGCCTCGCATTAGTTGTGATGCGTCGTCTTTGTAATCTGCTAGACTAATATCGCCAATTTCTAGTATTTCGTCGCCAGCTTTTAGGCCGGCTTTGTCTGCGGGATAACCCTTGTAGGGTTCTATCACAATGGCTTTGCCGTCTTTGCGAGAGATGACGGCTCCAATTCCGGTATATTCGCCGGTATTGTTGATTTTATATTTTACTACATCGCCTTCGTTAAAATAATTGGTATAGGGATCTAATTCGATGAGCATGCTTTTGAGGGCTTTGTCCATCAGCTCGCCTGGATTGGTTTGATCTACAAAATTCATGTTGACGGTTTTAAAAACCTCTGTAAAAATCTCAACTTGTTTGGCAATTTCAAAAAAATCATCTTTGAAACTAACGCTTATATATAGGAACAAACTTGCGGCTATGGTAAGCAAGTATTTTTTTTTGAAAAAGGTTTTCATGATTTTGGTAATTTTCTTCTTTTTTTAATAAAAACAATAACGGCCACGAAAATAGCAATAAATGGCCAAACTTGAAGCATTTGTATCAAAAAACTTGAAAATCCGTTGGCACCTGTTTTTATTGCATTCCAAATTTTGGATCCAAAAGAAACTGTAATTCCATCTTCTTTTGCGATATTTTTATAACATTCTATATTGATTGTACTCATAGAAACTTGATTTTTCATATACTTCAACTGCCCTTCCTTGGCATCAATTTCTTCACGAATGGCTGCCAATTGTGTTTCAATTTCGATCATTTCTGAAACCTTTGTTGCTTTTTTTAACAATTCAAAATAACGATTTTCTAATATTTTTTTTGCATTCAGTCGGGCTTCTATATCAATATATGCAGCCGATACATCGTCTGAAGTGATTTCTTTTCGATCAAAATAAATAACGCCTTTAGAAATCGTTTTTATAAAAACATCAAAATGATTGTTGGGCAACCGAATAGAAATATTTCTATATATTGTGGTTTGGTCTTTGCCTTCGGTATCATTTTGAATCAGTCCGTTTTGGTCTTTAATCAATTTGGAAATTAC
>JAYTNQ010000160.1:0-1613 GCA_043748255.1 Bacteroidota bacterium | reverse complement strand
ATGGCTCTATGACCACATTCTTTGCAATTTTTGCTCCCGGATGAACGTAAGCTAAAGGTTGATTCATACTCCATTTATTTTGTGAACAAACTTAAAAAAAGTTATTGACTTTTTAAGGTTTATATATTTTTTTTAAAAAATTACTGCTTTTTAGCAATTTGCGCCATCAATTCGGCCTCTGCAACCAATTTTCCGTTGGCATAAGCGTTTACTTGCATGTGACAAATGCCCCGTCTGATTGGGGTTATCAAATCGCATTTGAATATAAGTGTATCTCCAGGCAAAACCTTATGTTTGAATTTTACATTGTCTATTTTCATAAAAAAGGTAAGATAATTTTCCGGATCTGGCACGGTACTCAAAACCAAAATTCCGCCTGTTTGCGCCATAGCTTCTACAATTAACACACCGGGCATCACAGGAGCTTCTGGAAAATGACCTATAAAAAATGGCTCGTTCATGGTTACATTTTTCAAACCAACCACGTGATTTTCAGACATTTCGATGATTCTGTCCACCAACAAAAATGGTGGGCGATGAGGCAAAATACTCATTATTTTATGAATATCCATCAAGGGTTCTTGGTTCAAATCAAAAACGGGTACGTGATTGCGCTGTTCAATTTTTATAATTTTCGCCATTTTTTTGGCAAATTGTGTGTTTACAAAATGTCCGGGTTTATTTGCAATTACTTTGCCCTTAATTCGCATTCCAATAAGGGACAAATCTCCAATAACATCAAGCAATTTGTGGCGTGCCGCTTCATTTGGATAATGCAGTGTCAAGTTGTCCAAAATGCCATTTGGCTTGACCGTAATTTTGTCTTTTCCAAACGCAATTTTTAGATTTTCCATAGTGGCTTCAGAGATTTCTTTATCTACATAGACAATTGCGTTGTTCAAATCGCCTCCTTTGATAAGTCCGTGCTCTAATAAAGATTCCAATTCGTGCAAGAAACTAAATGTTCTGGCGTCTGCAATTTCTTTTTTAAAATTATGAATCGATTTTAAAGTAGCATTTTGAGTACCTAAAACTTTGGTGCCAAAATCTACCATGGCTGTAATTTGATAGTCTTCGCTCGGCATTACCAAAATTTCACTTCCGGTGGCTTCGTCTGTAAAAGAGATTACTTCCTTGACAGTATAATATTTTCGTTCGGCATTTTGCTCTACAACACCAGCTTTTTCAATGGCTTCTACAAAATATTTTGAAGAACCGTCCATAATTGGCAATTCCGATGCGTTAAGCTCCACAATCACATTGTCTAAATCGCAACCCACAAATGCCGCCAAAACATGTTCGGGCGTTTGAATTTTCACTCCTAATTTTTCCAAATTGGTGCCTCGTTGTGTATTTACTACATAATTGGCATCGGCTTCTATAACGGGTTCGCCCTCCAAATCTATCCTCACAAACGAAAATCCGTTGTTTATAGGTGCAGGTTTGAAGGTCATTTTTACTTCTTTTCCGGTATGAAGTCCAACTCCTGAAAGTGATATTTCTTGTAAGATGGTTTTTTGTTGAACCATTGTTTTTGTTATTTATAGGTTAAGTAATTTTGTTTTTATTTTTTCAAATTCGCCCATTATTTTGGGTAAGTTTTTAAAATGTAT
>JAYTNQ010000159.1:0-1618 GCA_043748255.1 Bacteroidota bacterium | reverse complement strand
CATCCGCCAAGATGTTTAATCCCTTCGTCTGTGATTTTATTACAACAAGCGAAATCAACTGAACGACAATTAGCAAGGTGCTTGACCCCTTTATCAGTGATTTTATCACACCATCTAAATGACAATGTATGGCAATTCCCGAGATATTTAAGTCCTTCATCAGTAATATTCTCACAATAACTCATATTTATTGTTTTACAATTAGCAAGATACTTCATTCCATTATCAGTGATTTGTATACAACCATGAAGATATAGTGTGTCACAATTTGCGAGATATTTGATTCCATTATCAGTAATTTTATTGCACCATCTGGAATCGATGGTATGGCAATTACCAAGATATTTGATGCCTTCGTCAGTGATTTTATTACACCAACCAAGTTTCAATGTGTGGCAGTTTCCGAGATTTTGTATGCCTTTATCAGTGATATTATCACAACAACCAAGGTTGAGTGTATGGCAATTACCGAGATTTTGGACTATCTCATCAGTCATTTCAGTATATTGTAATCGAAGCGATAATTGTTGGATAGGTCGTTGAATACGAGAATGAATTGTCTCTTCGAACACCTTGTCTTCACAATACTTCAATGAATGTATTTTATCTAATTCGACATGATAGTATTTTTTTTTATATTCATTGAAAGAACGTGAAGTTAGAATGAAATGGTTCATCTCTTCATGTGATAATAATGAATAGAGTTCATGAACTATGAAATCCTTGAAATTCATAATTGGATGTAATTGTTGTGTAATTAATTATGTATCAAATATCAAATCAATTTTATTGGAAGTATACAAAACTCCGTTATTTTACAATGTTTTATGTTGTATATCTTATGTATTAATTAAATCGTATATATATTGTTCTATATCCGAGTTTTTTGAAAATTTTCTATAAAAAAATGAACGTGTGTTTTTCATTCCTTCAAGATCATTTTGTGAAACCCGAAAAATAGTTTTGGGACTTTTTGCAATATCGTCGTAGTGTGTTCGCAATGCGGTTATGGCGGAGGTACAGTCAAATTGTGTGTCAGTTTCTTGTTTTTCGTATAAGGAGCGAATATGACTTTTTATTTCAGTTTTTTGTGCTTCAACGAACACCCAGTCATCATACGTCACAGCAAATGAAGTCGAATTTTGCATGGGCGAGATTGTGGATAGGAAGAATTCATCTCCAACGTGCATGGTCTTAAATAAATTGACAAGTGGAGCATTATACTTAAAAAGTAATTGTTTTACGTGCTGTCGTGACAAACACATTCTTGCATAATGTTTCATCAATTGTCCTGGTTTCAATGCGTCCTTAAGTTGTAATGTAATTCTGTTTTCCAAATCATATCGTTTGACACTCATTAGTTTGACGAAAGATTCATCTTTATTCGCCATTATTCTAGAAAACATATCATCGAAAGATTTGACAGGTAAGCAAGATTCGGAAACAAAGATGAACTTTTCATTTTTGGGGTCTTCCAGTGCTTTTGACAGGAGTGCTACATACGCTGAAACAATATACCCCCAACCTGTTTCGTGGAGTTCGGCTATCACACATTCACGCTTCCAATTATTCCGTTTAGGATATTTGGGGTGGATGTAAATATTAATTTGTTCTTCGT
>JAYTNQ010000158.1:0-1618 GCA_043748255.1 Bacteroidota bacterium | reverse complement strand
TTTCGTTTACGATCAGAAATGGCTTTATTATACACCACTATTGGATTGTTTTTGACTCCTTCTGTAGCATTCATTAAATCAATTTTCTGATAAGTATAATCGTTATATCCGTTAGAATTCACACTGTCATAGACAAATGGCTGGTACCAAATAGGATACAAATACGCATTGACATCGCCTGTTTTTAAAATTTTTGATAGCAAGGTTTCATCAAAATCCAATTTGCCTAACTCTACATCAATAATTCCGTCCAGAATTAATTGCTGTATAGAATTATCCATTTTTGAACCCAATTTTTGATCAAACATTTTTCGAGCTTCTACCCGTTTATTGAGCATCAACAAATCCCAAACCTTGCTTTCAATATCTTGTGCAGCCGCAAATTGAAACACTAATACGCACAAAAAAAATCTCATTTTCCAAATTGTCATAATCATTTTTTTAATTTTTATTTTCCAAAAGTGGCACAAATTTAAAATCTCCAAACTCATGTTTTTCAAACTGCATTTCAGATTTCCTAATCAACAATGTCATAATTTGTGTCGATTCGCCAATCGGAATTACTAATTTGCCACCAATTTTAAGCTGTGCCATTAACGGCTGCGGAATCGTAGGCGCACCAGCAGTAACAATAATACTATCGTAGGGCGCATAAGCTGGCAAACCTTTATATCCATCTCCAAAAGTCAAATATTTGGGGCGAAATCCTAATTTTGGCAACAAAAGACGGGTTATTTTAAAAAGGGCAATTTGCCGTTCAATGCTATATACCCTGGCGCCTAAAGCACACAAAACTGCAGTTTGATAACCAGATCCTGTTCCGATTTCTAGAATTTTATCATCTTTTTGTACATCCAAAAGTTCGGTTTGAAACGCCACAGTATATGGTTGCGAGATGGTTTGCTCTGCCCGAATTGGAAATGCTAGATCCTGATAGGCAAAATCTTCAAAACCCGAATCCAAAAACAAATGACGCGGAACATTGCCAATTGCCGCCAAAACCAATTTGTTTTTTATTCCCTTTTGCTCTAAAATTGCAACCAGTTGATTGCGAAGCCCCTTATGCTTGCTGGTGTCTTTCAAAATTTGAATTATAATTTCGGTAAAAATAAGAAACAAAAAACAATTTCAAAATAACATTTCCAAAATAAAAAAAAAAAGCTGTTTTTAGGGGCAGCTTTTTTGGATTTTAGGGTATAGGTTCAAAACTTATTGCGGTTCCGCCACCAGGTGCAAGGGTGAGATTTATTTTGGATTTTGAGGTTACTTCGATGGTTTTGATGTTATAGTTGATGGGGTTTTGTTTCCAATCTGCGGTTTTTCCGTCTTGATACATTATGGCTTTGTATTTTTGATTTGGATTCAAAAAATCGGTTTTTATTTCGGTTGTTCGTGCATTTTCGTCAGTTATTGCGCCCAAAAACCATTTTTGGGATCCTTTTGCTTTTCTAACAACCGTTAAATAGTCTCCGGGTTCGGCTTCTATATAAATGCTTTGGTCCCAATCTGCGGCTACGTCTTTGATAAATTGAAAGGCATCGGGGTATTTTTCATAATTTTCGGGTAGGTCTGCGGCCATTTGTAGCGGCGAATACATGGTGACGTATAGTGCCAATTG
>JAYTNQ010000157.1:0-4505 GCA_043748255.1 Bacteroidota bacterium | reverse complement strand
ATCCTAAAAGCACGATGGCAATAGGAAAACCAATCGTCATAATTCCTGGTAACATCATTTCGCGCAAGGCGGCTTTTGTAGAAATATCAACACATTTTGCATATTCTGGCTTGCCGGTTCCTTCCATAATTCCTGGAATTTCCTTGAACTGACGACGCACCTCATATACCATATCCATAGCGGCTTTTCCTACTGAATTCATTGCTAATGCTGAGAAAACCACAGGAATCATTCCACCAATAAACAACATTGCCAAAACAGGCGCTTTGAAAATATTAATTCCGTCAATACCTGTAAAAGTTACATAAGCCGCAAATAATGCCAATGAAGTTAATGCTGCAGAAGCAATGGCAAAACCTTTTCCGGTTGCCGCAGTTGTGTTTCCAACAGAATCCAAAATATCTGTACGAGTACGAACTTCTTTTGGTAATTCGCTCATTTCGGCAATTCCTCCAGCGTTATCAGAAATTGGTCCAAAAGCGTCGATGGCCAACTGCATAGCTGTTGTTGCCATCATTGCCGATGCAGCCAATGCCACTCCGTAAAATCCTGCAAAGGCATAAGAAGTCCATATTGCTGCAGCAAATAAAATTACGGTTGGAAATGTAGAAATCATTCCGGTTGCCAAACCAGCAATAACGTTGGTTCCAGCACCAGTTGATGATTTTTGAACGATTGCCAAAACTGGTTTTGTACCTAATCCTGTATAATATTCTGTAACAGAAGATATTGCACCACCAACTATTAATCCAACGATTGTGGCATAAAAAACGCGCATTGACGATATTTGAACCATTCCTTCGCCAAAGAAGCTCATGGTCATGGTTTGTGGCAACATATATTGTACTAAAAAGAAACAGGCTATTGCGGTCATGATGATCGAAGCCCAGTTTCCAATGTTTAATGCCATTTGGACTTGTTTTTCTTTGGCATCATCGTTTGAAATTTTTACCAACATGGTGCCAATAATAGAAAAAAGAATTCCAAAACCAGCAATTGCCATTGGCAACAAGATTGGTCCAATACCACCAAAAGCGTCTTCGATTTTTCCGCCCATATCTTTAATAACATAGTTTCCTAGCACCATTGCAGCAAGAACTGTAGCTACATAAGAACCAAACAAATCGGCACCCATTCCAGCCACGTCACCCACATTGTCACCCACGTTATCAGCAATTGTAGCAGGATTACGAGGATCATCTTCTGGAATTCCAGCTTCTACTTTCCCTACTAAATCTGCTCCAACATCTGCTGCTTTGGTATAAATGCCTCCACCAACTCGGGCAAACAAAGCGATAGATTCAGCTCCGAGCGAGAATCCGGCTAAAGTTTCGAGCACCATGGTCATATCTTCGGTTGATGTCCAAACACCGCCCATAAATTTGTTGTATAAAAGGATAAAAAAACCTGTCAAACCAAGCACGGCAAGTCCTGCCACGCCCAATCCCATAACGGTTCCTCCACCAAAAGATACTTTCAAGGCTTGTGGCAAAGAAGTTCTTGCGGCTTGCGTTGTTCTAACATTTGTTTTGGTTGCGATTTTCATTCCCATATTTCCGGCGAGTGCCGAGAAAAATGCTCCAAAAATAAACGCTATGACGATCAACCAATGTGTTGTTGCGTTTGGTAATAATGTCAAACCAAACAAAACGGCGCTTGCAATGACCACAAATATAGCCAATAATCTGTATTCGGCTTTTAGAAACGCCAAAGCGCCTTCATAGATATAATCTGAAATTTCTTTCATTTTGCCGTCTCCAGCGTCTTGTTTTAAAACCCAAGCTTTTTTGATTGCCATAAAAGCCAACCCTATCAATGCCATTACAATTGGCACATAAATCATTATTGTGTTCATAAATTTAATTTTTGTTAAAATTTTATCGGTTGCAAAAGTAATAAAATTTTAAGAATTTGAACAAGTTATGTTTAAAATCTACTTTGTTTGTGAAATTTTATGGGTTTTGAATTATATTTTTGGTGTTTTTTAAAAAATTGATTAGGTTTGTTTTCTAAATTTAACCAACTTTTTTATGAAAAATTTATTTTTTACAACATCAAAACCGATACAAAAGGATTTTGGATTGTTGCTTATTCGACTTGTTTTGGGTGTTTTGATGGCTTTTTATGGTTTTGATAAGTGGCTTCATTTTGACACGATGGCGGCTTCTGATTTTTGGACAAAGCAGGTTGTTTTTATGGGAATGTCGGGCAAAGTACCGCTTGGCTTAACAATTTTTGCCGAATTATTTTGTAGTATTTTTGTGATTTTTGGGTTTTTCTACCGATTTAGCCTGGCTGTTTTGATGTTTTGTATGGGTTATATTTTTATGGTTGTTTTTCCGTTTTCGTTTTTTAGTATGGGCGATAATGGGTATGAAATTAACCATGCCTTTTTGTACTTTATTCTTTATCTGTCTTTGTTTTTGATGGGTTCTGGAAAGTATAGTTTAGATCATAAATTTTTTACTAAAAAATAATTAGATCTTGTGGTTGTGTTGGTTGGTCGTTTGTATTGAAAAGTTTTAAAAAAATGTTTTGAAAGTCTTAAAGGTCTGTTTTAGCCCCGATTGCAGCGGCATCCTTTTTGTTTTTTTTGTCAAAAAAACAAAAAGATATAGCGAAAAGCGGGACCAGGGGTGTGCGAGACGGTAGCTGTGCTTCAAAAAATAAAAAAAAATGGTGATTTCGGTATTTTTTAGGCTATTTTTGTGGTGTTAATTTTTTTTTGAAACTATGGCTCAAAAACCAAGCATACCAAAGGGAACAAGAGATTTTTCGGCTGTTGAGGTCGCCAAGCGGCAGTATATTATGGGGGTAATCAAGGGGCATTTTGAGCGTTTTGGTTATTTGCCGATAGAGACGCCGTCGTTTGAAAATAGCGAAACTTTGATGGGAAAATATGGCGAAGAGGGCGATCGATTGATTTTTAAAATCCTGAACTCGGGCGATTATTTGAGCAAGCTTGCACCCGAAATTTTGGCGCAGGGCAACAGTCAAAAACTTACGCCCTTGCTGTCTGAAAAGGCGTTACGGTATGATTTGACGGTGCCTTTTGCGCGTTATGTGGTGCAACATCAAAGCGAGATTGTGTTTCCGTTCAAGCGGTTTCAGATGCAGCCGGTGTGGCGGGCAGACCGTCCACAAAAAGGGCGTTTTAGAGAGTTTTATCAATGTGATGCCGATGTTGTTGGGTCTGATTCGCTGTGGCAAGAGGTAGAGCTTATTCAGCTTTATGATGCTGTTTTTTGCGAATTGGGTCTTGAGGGCGTAGTTATCAAAATAAACAATCGCAAAATTTTGGCCGGAATTGCAC
The DNA here is from genome assembly GCA_043748255.1 of Bacteroidota bacterium. Classification (GTDB taxonomy): domain Bacteria; phylum Bacteroidota; class Bacteroidia; order Flavobacteriales; family Flavobacteriaceae; genus Flavobacterium. The sequence goes on along the minus strand of JAYTNQ010000157.1, from coordinate 1,192 downwards.
AAGTAATTGGAGCAGCCGATAAATTGATAGATTTTACGGTCGCATTAGACAAATTAGACAAAATTGGCGCAGATGGTGTGCGGCAGGAGATGCTCGACAAAGGCATTTTGGAAGAATCGATACAAAAAGCGCAGGTTTTGTTTGAACTAAAAGGGAGTATTTTTGAAAAAATAGCGCTTTTGCGCAGCTTGCTTGCCAACTCAACAGAAGGCTTGAAAGGCATCGAGGAATTGCAATTTATATGCGACAACATTGCAAAATTGGGGCTGAAAAAAGCCGTTTTGGATCTTGATGTCACCCTGGCGCGGGGTTTGAACTATTATACCGGAGCGATATTTGAAGTTGCTGCACCACCCACCGTAGCTATGGGATCTATTGGTGGCGGCGGCAGATATGACGATTTGACAGGCATTTTTGGGCTCAAAAACATGAGCGGCGTTGGCATTTCGTTTGGGTTGGATCGCATTTATTTGGTGCTCGAAGCCTTAGATTTGTTCTCAAAAACCGTTTTGCCCAGCATCGAATTATTGTTTTTGAATCAAGGTCAAGACCAAGCCTTTGCAGCGATGGTGGCGGTGTCAAAACTGCGAGATGCCGGACTAAAAGCGGAACTCTATCCAGACGAGGCCAAAATTGGAAAACAATATTTGTATGCCGAAAAAAAACAAATTCGGTTTGTTGCAACAGTAAATATTTGCCAAAGCGAGCCACAAACTTATGCGCTAAAACAGCTTGAAACTGGCGAAACACTGCAGCTTACGTTTGATGAACTGAAAGCAAAAATGGGTCTTTTGGATTAAAAATCAAAATATATACGTTTTTTTGTTGTAAATCTTCTGTGATTTTATACATTTGATTAAAAAATGAAAATAAACGCCATTCAAGTCGAAATAGACGGTATAGACAAACAAATTCTGCGTGAGCTCATGACAGACGCCCGCAAACCAGTGCTGCAGATAGCCAACAAAATAGGCATTTCGGGAGCGGCAATCCATCAAAGATTGCGCAAATTGGAACAATCTGAAGTAATTTCGGGATCAAAATTCACGGTCAATCATCAGGTTTTGGGCTTTAGCACGATGGCATTCGTAGGGGTTTATCTCGACAAAGCCGCCCGAAATCCAGAAGCCGTCAAAGAGCTCAAAAAAATCCCAGAAGTTTTAGAATGCCACTATACCACCGGCAACTGGTC
>JAYTNQ010000156.1:0-1628 GCA_043748255.1 Bacteroidota bacterium | reverse complement strand
TCTCGCCATTAGATACTGGCGGAAGTAGTAATTTGTATATGATGACTTATGAATGCCTGCTTATGGATTATAGTGCCAATGTACCTGATGGCGAAGGCACTTTTGCCGATTTGGAAGTAGAAAAATTTATTGTTGGCCTCTAGCAAAAAGTGCTAATTGGCTTGTAGGGTATTGGATTCTGTTGTATATAGCGGATGTCGGTTCCGCTTTCTAATAAATGTGTGGCAAAACGGTGCCGAAGGCTATGAAAACGAACTACTTTGTTTACGATATTATAAACAAAAAAAATCCAACAAATAACGCCTTAAAACCCTATAAGTCTAAAATCGCCCCGATGTAGCGGCATCCTTTTTTTGGTTTTTGAAAAAAACCAAAAAAAGATATAGCGTGCAGCGGGACGGGTAGTGTGCTGGACGGTTGGTGTGCGCCAAAAAAAAAATAGTTTTAAGCGAAGCGGTCGAATGTTTGGTGGGTTATCCTATTATTTGTGCAAAAAGTTCTTTTTTGTCATTTAGGTATTGAAATTCAAAGCCTTTTTGGGTCATTTTGGATTGGATTGGTGCGAGGTCGTTTTTGTTTTTGAGTTCTAATCCAACTACTACGGGGCCAACTTCGCGATTGTTTTTGCGTGCAAATTGAAAGTAGGTTATATCGTCATCTTCGCCCAAAATATGGTTTACAAACTCTTTGAGTGCGCCTGGTCTTTGTGGAAATTGGATCATAAAGTAGTGCATCAATCCCTCGTATAGTAGAGATCTTTCTTTGATTTCGGCGGTGCGCTCGATGTCGTTGTTGCTTCCGCTGACGATGCACACGATATTTTTGTTTTTGATTTTTGGTTTATAAAAGTCTAATGCGGCAATCGTGAGTGCGCCGGCGGGCTCTACTACCATGGCTTCTTCATTATACAATCGCAAAATGGTGGTGCAGACTTTGCCTTCGGGTACCAAAATTATATCGTCGAGGAGGTGGCGACAAATGTCAAAATTGTGTTTTCCTACTTGCTTTACGGCGGCGCCATCTACAAATTTGTCGATGCTGGCGAGTGTACAAATTTTGCCGTTTTGGATAGCGGTTTTCATCGATGGTGCTCCGAGTGGTTCGACGCCAATGATTTTGGTTTTTGGGCTTAATTGTCGAAAAACGGTTGCGAGTCCTGCTGCGAGTCCGCCACCGCCAATTGGTACAAAAACATAGTCTATTGGTTTTTTGGCATCTGCAATGATTTCTAATCCTACTGTGCCTTGACCGGCAATGACTTTGAGATCATCGAAGGGGTGTATGAATTTTTTGTGATTTTGTTTGGCATTTGCTGTTGCCGATGCAAAGGCGTCGTCGAAGCTGTCGCCAATGAGTACAATTTCTACAAAAGATTTTCCAAAAAGTTGTACTTGTTTTATTTTTTGTTTTGGGGTTGTTTTTGGCATATAGATCACGCCATGAATTTGTAATAAATGGCATGAAAAAGCGACGCCTTGAGCGTGATTTCCGGCACTTGCGCAGACGATTCCTTTGGTTTTATCGGCTTTGGATAGTGTCGAAATTTTGTTGTAGGCACCTCGTATTTTGTAGGAGCGCACTTTTTGTAAATCTTCGCGTTTGAGCCATATTTTGGCTTGAAATTCATC
>JAYTNQ010000155.1:0-4520 GCA_043748255.1 Bacteroidota bacterium | reverse complement strand
AATTTCTTTGTTTGGGCTAATTTTTTAAAAAACGGGGTTGATTATTTAATCAAAAGTAAGGGTTATGTTTGCTTTTGTGTCAAATGTATCGGCATTGAAATGCTGGTTGCCAATATAATTCATGCCCAGATAGGAGGCAGATTTTTTGAAGGGGATATAAAAATCGAAATCGATTTTGTCGTCATGAGAATTTGAAATAACGGCAAAATTTTTGCCTCGAAGTTGTCTTCCGGTTTCTTTTTCTATCCTTATTAGATCTGAAAATCTATCAAAAAACACTTTCATAATGCCGCTCATCGAGTACCAATATATGGGTGTTGCAAAAATTAGGGTGTCATATTTTTCAATGATTTTTTTTATTAGTGGCAAAAAGTCGTCGTTGGTGTTTCTACTTTCATAATCATAATATGAAATTTCAAAATCGCTTAGATTGATGATTTCCGCGTTGATTTGAAGGGCAATTTTGTCAACGATTTTTGTAGTATTTCCGATTTTTCGTGAGGATCCTACAATAATTACTTTTTTTTTCATGTTATCCTACGCTTCCTTCCAAACTAATTTCTAATAATTTCTGGGCTTCTACGGCAAATTCCATGGGTAATTTGTTGAGTACGTCTTTGCTAAATCCATTGACTATCAGTGCGATGGCTTTTTCGGTTGGTATGCCTCGCTGGTTGCAATAAAAAACTTGGTCTTCGCCAATTTTGCTGGTTGTGGCTTCGTGCTCGATTTTTGCGGAGGGGTTTTTGCTTTCGATATACGGAAAGGTGTGTGCGCCGCAGTTGTTGCCCATCAAGAGCGAATCGCATTGCGAAAAGTTGCGTGCGTTGTCTGCTCTTGACGAAATTTGAACCAATCCTCGGTAACTGTTTTGTGATTTTCCGGCTGATATTCCTTTAGAAATTATGGTAGATTTGGTGTTTTTGCCAAGGTGTACCATTTTGGTGCCGGTGTCTGCTTGCTGAAAATTGTTGGTCACGGCGATGCTATAAAATTCGCCTACCGAGTTGTCGCCTTTTAATATACATGAGGGATATTTCCAGGTTACGGCACTGCCGGTTTCTACTTGTGTCCATGATATTTTGGCGTTTTTTTCGCACAATCCTCGTTTGGTTACAAAATTAAAAACGCCTCCTTTTCCTTCTTTATTGCCTGGATACCAGTTTTGTACGGTCGAATATTTGATTTCGGCATCGTCCATGGCTATGAGTTCTACGCAGGCGGCGTGCAATTGGTTTTCGTCTCGACTTGGTGCGGTGCATCCTTCAAGGTATGACACATAGCTGCCTGCGTCTGCAATGACCAAGGTTCTTTCAAACTGCCCGGTTCCGGCTTGATTGATTCTAAAATAGGTTGATAATTCCATTGGGCATCTTACGCCTTTTGGGATATAACAAAAACTGCCGTCAGAAAATACTGCCGAATTTAGGGCGGCATAAAAATTGTCTTTTTGTGGTATGACGGTTCCTAAATATTTTTGGACTAGCTCGGGATATTCGCGAATGGCTTCGGAAATCGAACAAAAGATAATGCCTTTTTCGGCGAGAGTTTTCTTGAATGTGGTGGCTACTGATACCGAATCGACAACGATATCCATGGCTACGCCAGACAACATTTTTTGTTCGTCTATAGATATTCCTAATTTTTTGAAAGTGGCTAATAGTTCTGGATCAACCTCGTCCAAACTTTCATATTTGGCCTTGCTTAATGGTGCAGAATAATAGGATATTGCTTGAAAATTGGGCTTTTCATAATGCACATTGGCCCATTCTGGTTCGGTCATTTCTTGCCATGCTCTAAAGGCTTCGATGCGCCAATCTGTCATCCATTGGGGTTCTTCTTTTCGATGCGAAATGGCCCGCACAATATCTTCGTTGAGCCCAACAGGAAAGGTGTCTGATGCAATGTCAGTATAAAATCCGTATTCGTATTCTTTGGTTTCGAGTTCTTCTCGAAGATCGTCTTCTGTATATTTCATTAAAGGATTACCTTAATATGGTTTGTAAATTTGAAACATTTTTAATTCAATTCATATTCTAATCGAACTGTAATTCTGGCTGTTTTGTTTTTGCTAAAAGTGTCGTTGTTTCCGCCATAGCTGTCTTCTTCTGTCGAGCCTTGTCCTGTAATTTGAAAAACGCCCATGTTGGCAGATTTTAATTTTCCTAAATCTCCTCCAGCGGTTGTAACTATTTTTACGGCGCGCTCCTTTGCGTCTCTTGTTGCGTTTTCTATCAAACTTTGTTTCAAACTTGGCAATGCTGAATAGGTGTATTGTATAGAGTTTGAGGTCAGTTCTATTCCAGAATTTATTAATTCTGAGGTTTTGCTCGATACTTCTTCAATTCGTTTCATCAAATCTGTGTTTTTTTTGGCTTCAAAAACAATAGATTGTGTGGCTACATAGCCGTCAAAAACTTGTTCATATTTGGTTTCCGAATCAATATTTGGATTTTTGGTTTGAATTTCTCTAAATTTTTTCTGAAAATTTACAGCTTCAAATCTGAATTCGTTGGTTTGAAATCCTTTGTTTATAAAAAAAGTTGAAACCGTTTTTTGGTCTTCCATTATTTTTTTATAAGCTTCTTTAATATCTGCGCTATTCACGGTGTAGCTGGCAGACCATAAAATTTCATCCGAAATAAAATCTTTTGAACCCAAACCAATTACCGAAATACTGTCTAAATTGCGATTTCTGTTTTGAAAAGATTTTCCCAAAACAAATGCCGTAATAATAATGGCTATGCCTATTACAATTGCAGATTTTAATTTGGAATCCATCAAAGAAACGGTGTTTTTAAAATTTGTTAATAGTGCCATTTTGATTTTTTTATAAAGAAAATGATTCGCCACATCCGCAGGTTCGGCTTGCATTTGGGTTGTTAAAAACAAATCCTTTGCCGTTCAAACCGCCTGAAAATTCTAATATTGTGCCTGCCAAATAAAGAAATGATTTTTTTTCGACGGCAATTTTGATGTTATTTACTTCAAAAACTTTGTCGGTTTCGCCAATTTGTTTGTCAAATTTTAGTTCATAAGACAATCCAGAGCAACCACCGCTTTTTACACCAACCCGAACATAGTCGCGAGAGGCGTCAAAACCGTCTTCCTGCATCATGCCTACAATTTTTTGGCTTGCTGTGTCAGATACTTGTATCATTGTTATTTTGATTTTGTCTAAATTAATTGCAAAGATATTGCTTTTTGAACTGCTATTGAAACTTCTTTAGATTTTTATAACATTAATCCACATTGTTTTTTTGCATTTGGTATAAAAAAGAACATGATTTTTTTTACAAAATCATTTCATCAAAAGTCAAAATGGTTTGAAATCCTTTTTGTTTAAAATAAGTTGTTGGGTTTTTGTTTGAAACAACCATTATAAAATCGCCACCCCAAGCGCCAAGGCTTTTTATAACTCCTTCAAAATCAGAAAATAAACGTTCTTTTGCGGTGTCCATTTCTAAAAGTTGACTCATAATTGCTTCGTGTTTTTCGATTATAAATTCAAAATCATGTAGCTGCTTTATTTTCAAAATATCGATCGAAATGGTATCAAAAACCGGCAAAAAATCGCTCAAATCTTGTTGCTTATTTCGATAAGCTACAATGGCAGCACGACTGCTTTGCTTTTGATTCAAATAGACAAAATAAATATGTTTTGAAAATGACGGTTTGAAAACAATTTTTTCTACAAAAGGCTTGTTTTCAACAATTTGAAACAAGATTGGATAATTGTTTTGCGCACAAGCAATATCATAACCACTACCGCCAAAACTATTTTGAAGCAGTTCATACGCATCAATATCAAGCCATTGCGCCAGATTGTTGATCAAGGTTGACGATGTGCCAAGCCCCCAGTTTTTTGGAAAACCCAGCTTTGTTTGAATCAAGTAACCGTTTGATTGGGTCAAAAAAGTGTCATTTTTCAAAAAAGCCTGGTGCAAAACATTGATTAATATAGACTTAATTGATTCTACTTCTGCTTTTTGATTTTGAATGATTTCAGAAAACAACAATACTTCTTCAAACCAAATTGACCCATCAAAATCAAAACTTGTCCATCGAATTTGATGGTCAAAACCCGCATCAATTTTAAGAGATTGACCCATTTTTGTTGGCAAAGCCAATGCTTTTGCGCCATCAAGCACCACATATTCAGAGGTTAGCAATAATTTTCCGTTGCTATAAAATATTTTTTTCATATTTAATATCGGTTATAAGATTAATGCTTCACGAATTTCTTGAATCTTTTGTACTACCGCTGCATGAGAAACGGCCGTTGTTTTGAAATGTTTTTTGATCAAAAAGCGTTCGTTTTCATTGGTTTCAAATTGATTCAAAATGTTGTTAAGGTGCATTTTCATGTGCCCATCTTGAATGCCAGTTGTGGTTAAGGATCGCAAAGCAGCAAAGTTTTGTGCCAATCCAGCGGCAGCCATTATTTGCATCAAATCTTTGGCTGATGGGTTTTCTAAAATTTGAAGTGCCATTTTTACCATCGGATGTAGCGATGTCAA
>JAYTNQ010000154.1:0-4523 GCA_043748255.1 Bacteroidota bacterium | reverse complement strand
CACCTTCAAATACAATCTGTTGATGATATTAATAGGGTAGAAATTTTTGATGAAATGGGGCGAAAAATTAATTTGGAAGTTTCAAAAAATCAATTGATTAACATCGAAACCCTTTCAAAAGGCATTTATTTTGCTAAAATTTATTTGGACAAATCTAAAAATACGATTCAAAAATTCATAAAAGAATAAAAATTCCTATTTCAAATAAATCTAAAAATTACCTGTAAAAGTTATTATAATCTATATATTCCCAAACTTTTGACGGCAATAGTGGTTGCACATTATTTTTCAACTTGATATTTTCTCTCACAAATGTTGCCGAAATCTCTACGATTGGTGCTTTTACAAATGTTATTTTCGCTTCCAAATTTGCCCATTTGTTGAGGTCAAAAACTTCATTTTCTAGCCCAACCCTTGGATATACAAAAATGGGAAATTGTTTTAAAATTTGTTCAAAATTTTTCCATTTGTGCAATGTTTTCAAATTATCTTCACCCATAATCAACGAAAATTCGTGTTCTGGATATTTCTCGTTCAATTGTGCCAATGTATTGATGGTATAGTTTGGCTGTGGCATTTTGAACTCAATATCACAAGTTTTTAGTTTTGGATAATCTTCAATCGCCAAAAAAACCAAATGCAAACGATCACGGTCACGCAATAAAGATTGTTTGCTTTTGAGCGGATTTTGTGGGGTTACCACCAGCCAAACTTGGTCCAAATGGGTATATTCGGCACAGTGATTGGCAATAATCAAGTGCCCCACATGAATGGGGTTGAAAGAGCCAAAATACAATCCGATTTTCATTTCAAAAAAATTAAACTGCGGTTACAAATGATTTTACCAGCTCAAATGCTTCTTTTTTGGCCAAATCCAAATCATAATTTTTGATGATTTTATCAAACTGTGGTGCCGTTGCCAACTCTACAGATGCTTTTGCGATGCGCATATTGATTTTGTCATCGCTCTCGGTAGAGCGTTTTTTGAGTCTAATTTTGAGCTCGTCTATACTTGGTGGTTTTACAAAAACAGCCAATGTTTCTGACGGAAATTTAGATTTGATGCGCAATCCTCCAGCGACATCGATATCAAAAATCACGTTTTTGCCCATGGCCCAAATTCGTTCAATTTCGCTTTTTAGAGTACCATAAAAATTATCGCGATACACCTCTTCCCACTCCAGAAAATCGTCTGCTTTGATATGCGACTTAAACTGACTTAAATCTATAAAATAATAATCCTTGCCGTTCACTTCTTCGCCCCTTGACATTCGGGAGGTTGCAGATATTGAAAATTCTAAATTCAAACTTTCGATACCCAACAAATGTCTTACTATAGTGGTTTTGCCAGAGCCCGATGGTGCCGAAAAAACTATTAATTTTCCTTTTTTCATTCGTAAAAAACAGCGTATTTGTTGGTGATTTTGGGTTATAGAATGTTTTAATTTTTTAAAAAAAACTTATTTTTTAATGAATTTTAATGCTTTTGAACCAAAGTTGGTGTCAATATTCAAAAAATAAACGCCCTTTGCAAAACCTGAAACATCCCAGCTTGAAGCCAATGTTGAGGTTAATGTTTTTTGACCTAAAACGTTAAAAAACGTGGCGTTTTGCACCGATACACCAAGTGGCAAATCAAGCGATAATTGGTTTATGACAGGGTTTGGATATAGTGAAATGGCTTGTAATTCAAAGTTTTGTAAACCCAAAGTGATGCTGCTGTTTTTTGATATAATATCTTTTTTTGGATCAAATAACACACTTGTTACTACAAAAGGAACATTTACTTCAAAGCTTTGTCCGTTTGAGGTATTGTTCAAAACAAGGTCGGCTTGCTGATTATTTGCTCCAAAAACCCTTACAGGAACTGGCATTTCAAAATAGCTAACCGAAGGGTGGCTTTGTGTTTGATTGACTACAAATCTGGCTTTGCCGCCACCAATGTTTTGAGCCGTAATAGTGTATGTTGGATATCCTTGGTTGTAGATCCAATCATTAAAAAAATCGGTCAAGCTGCTACCATAAACGGTTTCGGCATGCGCCTGAAAGTTGGGCGTAAGTGCATATCCGTAGGCGAGATTAACGTCTGCCAAATAGTTTTTTACAGCCTGAAAAAAGGCAATATTTCCCATTTTGAGACGCAGCATATTGAGTACCATCGCTCCTTTTTTGTAAGACAATCTACTGCTGAAAATACGGTTTACGTTGGTGGCTTCTGCTTCGGTCATATATACTGCCCCACCTGCGTTTGTGGTTATCGAGTTGATCATATTAGATTTGTCTTGAATGAAGGATGCTTCGCCGTCAAAATTTTCGATAACCATAGAGGCCAAATAGGTGGCAAAACTTTCGTTTAGCCAAATATCTTGCCAGGTGCCGCAGGTAATCTTGTCGCCAAACCATTGGTGGGCCATTTCGTGAGCAATCAATTGGCGGTCAAAACCTACCATAAATGAAACTGTTGTGTGCTCCATTCCGCCGCCCCAACCAAATTGTGCATGACCATATTTTTCATTATGAAAAGGATATATTTCAAACAAAGATTCGTATAAATCGAGTATTAATGGCGTTTGGTTTAATAAGGGTTGTACTGATGTTAAAGTTTCTGGGTACAAATAATTGATGATTGGATACTGGTTTGGTGCGGTGCCTCCGGTTTGATTGACGATCGAATAATTGGTGACGGCAATGGCTATCAAATAGGCCGGGATTGGATAGCCGTGATGAAAGTGTGTGGTTTTGTTGGTGCCAGAAATCACTGGGGCTGTTGGTTCTACTCCGTTTGAAACGCTAATGTATTGTGATGGTGCTGTGATATATACGTCTATACTGCTCACTTTGTCGTTCAAATCTTGTTTGCATGGCCACCAATCTCTTGCTCCAAATGGTTCTGAAAGGGTGTATAGTATTGGTGATCCGCCGTGAACATTGGTAGAAAAAGCATCAAATCCATTTACGGGTGGTGCTCCAGAGTAGTTTATTTCAACAATTGCGGTGTTTCCTGTTGCAAGGGTTGTGGGTAAAGTGATAACCAATTCGTTGTTGCCGTTTTGCAAAAAAGCAAGATTTGTTCCGTTTTTTGTGACGGTCGAAACGGTCAATTCGTTTGCCATATCAAAGGTTATGGTTGTCATGTTTGACAGTGCTTTGAAGGTTGTTGTTACTTTTCCGGTGATAAAATAAACGGTTGGATCTACTGTAAATTCTAATTTATGATAGATTACATCATAGTTTAGGGTGTTTGGATTTGCTTGAAAAAAAAGTGTTTTTGAGGCAGATTTTGCTTCGGCTTCTGCAATATCGTCTGTGTTTGTGGGTTTGTTTTGTATTTGTGAAAATGCAGATACTGCTATTAATAGGGTGCTTAAAAAGTATATTTTTTTCATAATAATCTTATTTTTAGCAAATATAATAAAGTTGTTTGGATTTTTGATGATTGTTCGAGATGAATATAAAATTGGCTAAAAGTGTGGGGATTTTGAATGGTTTATGGTTGTTAAATTTCTTGATTCAAAATTCATTTTTGTTTTATTGTTTTTTGAAAAAATGTTCTCGTTTTTAGAAAATGTTTTGCAGCGACCTGCGTGAGGGCAAAGGCGGAGCTCTTTTTGGGCTGGCGTTTTTCAGCCAGCCCAAAAAAGCGGGAGCCGGAGACCGACCCGTAAGGGACACGCCCAAAAAATTTGAAAGAAGTTTGGTTTTTTTGTGTGCGTGGTTTATTCAAAAAGCTGGTTGGCGACGTCTTCTATTTTGGCTACTAATTGAATTTTGATGGCGGTATTTTTGAGCGAAATTTTGTTGTATTTGGATACGAAAATTGTGGAAAAGCCCAATTTTTCTGCTTCTTGAATGCGCTGATCGACACGGTTTATGGGACGAATTTCGCCGGAAAGGCCTACTTCGCCGGCAAAACAAAAGTCTTTGTTGACGGCAATATCTTCGTTTGAGGACAGGATTGCGGCTACTACGGCGAGGTCGATTGCGGGGTCATCAACGGATATGCCTCCTGTGATATTCAAAAAAACGTCTTTGGCGCCAAGGCGAAAACCGGCTCTTTTTTCGAGTACGGCCAGTATCATATTGAGTCTTTTTGCGTTATATCCTGTGGTGCTTCGCTGTGGTGTTCCATAGACGGCCGTGCTTACAAGTGCCTGAACTTCAATCATCAAAGGGCGCATCCCCTCGAGTGTTGCGGCAATTGCGGTGCCAGAAAGTTGTTCGTCTTTGTGCGAAATTAATATTTCGGACGGGTTTGAAACTTCGCGCAAACCGCTGCCTTGCATTTCATAAATTCCGAGTTCTGCGGTGGATCCAAATCGGTTTTTGAGGGATCTTAAAATGCGATAAACGTGGTTGCGATCGCCTTCAAATTGCAAGACGGTATCGACCATGTGCTCCAAAATTTTGGGGCCTGCGATGCTACCGTCTTTGGTGATATGTCCGATCAAAATGACTGGTACGTTGCTTTCTTTGGCAAATTTGATGAGCTCGGCGGTACATTCTCTGATTTGAGAAATACTGCC